>SHMW01000094.1 GCA_008080735.1 Promethearchaeota archaeon | reverse complement strand
TATTTATAATTAGAGAATATATTATATTTTCATTCTATATATAAAAGAATTTCGATAATTCTTCTAAGATTTAGAATCTGTATTTTCATAATAAATATGTTATTTTCTCTAATTATAAATGATCTCCATATCATCCAAAAAAATTTAAAATTTCCACAATTCATTTATCTAAGTATTTTACATTTAGGATTATTAATTATCTAATTTATTCAATACTAAGGTAAGTAAGATGAATAAACATAAGCAAAAAAAATCCGATAATTCTGAAGAAGTGGAAACTGAAAACTCGCAGAAGGAAAATACTTCTGACTCTGATGTGGAATTTAAGGATGAGAAGAAAGAAATGGCAGATGAATTTAGTGAAGAAGAAAAGTTCAAAGACTTATCAAGGGAAGAGTTAATAGAAAAAATCATTAAATTAGAAGATGAATTGACAAACCAAGATGATGAAATTAGAGAATTACAGAAGTTAAATAAAGATTGGAAAGATAAATTTATGCGACTGCAAGCAGAATTTGAGAATACACAAAAGCGTTGGGAAAAGTCACGCAAAAATTTGCGTACCCAATATACGGCAAATACTCTTAAAAATTTTCTCTCACTCTATGATTCCTTTAAAAGTGCGGTAGAAAATGAGGACTCAGATGGCCATATTGAGCAATTTTATAAGCAATTTATGAACATTATGAAATCGATGGGTGCCCATCCGATGCATACCGAAGAGTTACAAAAATTTGATTATAATAAGCACGAGGCTCTAAGTTCTCTTGAACGAGGCGACCTTCCAAATAATACCATCGTTGATATAATACAGGATGGTTGGATGTTTGAAAAGGAAGTCATTCGCTATTCGAAAGTAATCATTTCTCGAAAACCAAAGCCTCCAGAACCTGAAAAAGAAGATAGCAACAAGGAGGAAGAGAGTGAAAAACAAGAAAAAGAAGAAGAAAATGGTAAGATAAAAGATGCTGAAGAATAAATCCTAATTTTAATTTTTAAATCACAGAGAGCAATAATCAATTCTCATTCTTCAACTTCTTTATCTTCCAATTTTTCTTGATAATTTTGAAATGTAGTTTTATTCCTAAAGAACTTTATTTGCATGCAAATCTTTTTTTTTAAAGGAATTTTTGTCCAAAATCTAAATTATTATCGAAGACCTAAAAATCAGGTAAATTGAATTTTTATTTTGCTTAATATTAATTTCTAATTTGATAGCTAAATCCAATTATATCTGCATTTCCATCTTAACTTATGAATTTAGGTAGATTTTTCATAAGAAAATTGTTCTGGAATTATGATACCAATGAAAAATAATTGAAAGGAGAGAAATATAAATAGTAACCATTCCCAGAATGGAAAATCAAACAACCAAATTATATTTAAATCAAAAATTTCAGAACCAATTTGAAGGCTTCCTAGAAAAGTGATTGCTGTAAATAGAAAGGTAATAAATATTAAGATCATTGATATACCAATATGATGATATCTCATCGCTTTTTGTATTGAATCGTGGATCACCGCTAGCCAATAGAATATGATTGCTACTCCCATCCCCGCAAATGATAAAATTGCTGCAATTAAATGCATAAAATTAGTCTCTGGAAGGTTTGGAAAGATTCCTAGCAAAATCATGCCAAATATTGATATAATATTACTACTTGTTCCAATTTTTGCCTCTATTTGATGAATCACTACTAAACGACGATGGAGATATAGAAATAATGGGGGAAATAAAACGGCTAACGACCAAAATGCTAAAGAAAAAAACAACCAACCCGGAAAAGGATTTAATATTGGATTCCCTAGATCACTGATGGTATTAGAAAAAATTGAATAGAATCCTGGGAAAATTAGACGTGAAGTTATTAGGAGTATAAAAAATATAGAAAATGATATAGGCAAAACGAAACGTTTAAAATTTTTACGGGTATAAATGCCAATATATATTTGGGATATTATCTTTGATTTCATGTTTTATTCTCATTGTGTTTATACTAGTGCTAATACTAAAATAACCAAAATTATTGCTGTTAAGATGATTAGTATAGGGGCTAATAAATTTCTTAAACATCGAGGACAAATAATCCTTCCCGCAAACGGCAAAGCTCGTGCTTCCGTTAATTTATGATGACATCTATAACATTCATACTCCTCTTCATTTAATTTCTCAGGCTCTTTAGTTTTATTTTCTTTCATACAAAACCACTTTTACTTAACTTATAATCATTAATATTGTTCATAATCTATCAAGAAATTGTGAATTAATAATATGTTATTTATGATTGATAAGACCCAATTTTTTTTAGAAAAATTTAGAAAAATACATAAGATTATGAGTTTAAAAAGATTTTTGGGTGAGATAGAGCTAATCTTCTACATTTTTATTAAAATATAAAAGAAAAGATGGTCAACTAACTATTTCACCTGGAGGCGTAGGAGGCACTTCCATATCCTTCCATTCTTGAGGTACGGGATATTCCCACCATTCTTCTGGAATCTTAGAATAATCGCCATACTTCTTTAATCCTCTAAGGAATGCCTTTATATTTTTGCTTGGTGCTTTTATATCGGTTGGAGTGGGATAGAAATATGCGCCAAATCCCCCTTCTTTTGTTCCAAGGTTCCGTACCATATGCCATACTTCTCGCTGCACTTGCTCCGGTGTACCTCTTGTATATATTGATTGAATATTAACCCCTCCCCACATCATAATTTTCCCTCTAAATGGTCTTAAATCGTTATAACCCGTCATTCTGGGACTGTCAAACTCTATAGCGTCAAGACCAGCATCTATTAAGATGGGCATTATTTTATCTACCTTTCCACAACAATGCAAGTGAATTTCAGTTCCTAGCTCATGCGCCTCATCGGCAAGCTTCTTGTAAATAGGATAATAGAATTCTTTAAAAGTCTTGGGACTAAAAAAGGGACCAGATTGCTCACCTAAATCATCCACGATAAAAAATCCGTCGGGATCTAAGCCGTATTTAAAACATCCTTTCATTGCATCAATATGCCAATCAGCAACCCAATTCAATATCTTCCTAACCATCTGAGGATTCTTTCTATGTTCAATCAGGAATTTGGAGAAACCTATTATGTTAGTAGATCGCTGAAATGGACCAAAATCCGCTAGAAGTGCTGAAAGGTATTTGTCTTTCCCGAAGGCTCTTTTTAACTCATGAGCAAATTCATATCTAGTTTCATCATATGGATCTAAGGAATATTTTTCTCGATATTCATCAAAATCTTTCCAATCTTCAATTATGGGTCTACCAGGGTGTCCCATTGTATAATCGGATCCCGTCATATTCCAAATGCAACCCCATTCATCAACTTCTTCATGAGGCATTTTTTTCCATTCGTCCTTTTTAAATTTTGTATTATTTTTGGCCCATTCAGGTTTATTCCACTCATAATTTGTTCGAATGTGGGGAAACAATCCCTCTTCTCCATCTTTCCACCCTGGTTTCCAATTCTGAGATGGTTGAAGAATTAGAAATATCATATCTCCTCTAACATCTTTGAAGTATGGGACCCTTTCTGGCTTTTCAAAATATAATGCTGCTTTTACTAATTCTTTAGAATTCATATCTAATGTTAGATAACTCTAGTTGATATATAATGTTTAATTTTTCACATTTAATAAACTGTATTTTATTTTTGTAAATCCAATAGGAGAAACATATTTATTCTAAATCTTATAATCCATAAAAATATTAGATTAGTCTTATTATTATATCAAAACTATATATAGTTTATAATTATAATAAACCAATAGGAAGTCACTTATGAGCGAGGAACCACAATTACCACCCTTACCCGCAATAGGGGATATATTAGATCGAAAAGACCGCTTTATCCAGAAGGTCTATTCGGTTATTCAATGTAAAGAGTGTAAGAACAAGCATACAAGACCATTTGAAAAAGGAGATTATACGTTCAAGACATTAGAAGACGAAAAATGTGAGGAATGTGGATCTAAAGGAAATTCTCTAATTACAGAGATATATTCAGAATGGATAGACCCTAAAGAAGATAAACTGATAAAGATCTAAATTCTATTAACAAAAAGTTAAACTAGTAAATCCTCTCCCTTCAAAATTTTATCTTAAGACTCCTACATTTTGAGGAGAAAAAAATATAAGGAAAAATTACCATATTACTATAAAAATAATAATTCAATTTTAGTAGCTTATTGATAATAAAACCTATTATATGATCTTTTTCTAAAAGAAAAGAAAAAAGAATAAAATGATTTCAAAAGATTTAAAAAATCTCATCGACACCGCAGTATCTCGGGATTTTATCTTGCACGACATAAGTGAAGAGGATAAACAAACCGATTCCTATAAAGCACTGAAGTTCACTCTCGATTTTAATCATATTCAACTATCCTATTCAAGAAAAGTGGAGACTTTAAAATATCCCGTGATACCTCGATTTCAGTTTTTATTTGGATTTTATCCAAAAGATGGATTATGCATCTATGTTAATAAGAGGGAACATAAAACTGCATTATGTGATGGCCCATTAGAAGAGATAAATAAATCATGTTCTCTAATTCATTCATTAATGTATCTTCTTATTCCCATTGATAAATTTGAAGTCTATTCATATCTTCCGGGTTGTTGCGAATTAAATTGTCCGAATAGTGCGAAACAGTTTAATCTTCGCATTAATTTATTTGAAAAATAGATTCTGTTCTTATTAAATCGTGATTTATTACAAATTTTCTGAATTCGCTAAACAGAGGGGTTATTTTTCATAAATGAGATCACTCCATGACAATTACAACTTGTAGATATGATTATATCGTATTTATCTTGTTTAAAATATGCTGAATTATCATGAATCATCTTAAAGACCTCAGAAATGTCTTCACCCTTTAATCCTCCCAGCCCAGCTTTTAATTGATAGCTTTTAATTAAAAAAAACACTCTTTTTTTTCCTTTTGATAATCTAATCTGTTCCGGAACATTAAAGAATTCCGCTAAATAGTTTGTTATGGTAATGGGTTTTTCGCGATCAAAATTAGGACAATAGTTTGGAGGGCCAGAACAATTATCGGGACATATTTCATCTCTTTTTGCGTAAGATAAATAAATGGTTGCTGAATCCTGAATACTGTCCAAGAGCAATTTTGGATCAATTTTATCTGTAATCTCTTCTAGTGATTTAAAATTTAGATCCATTTCTATTTCAAATGAATTGAAATAATTTTTGATAATTACAGCAGTTAGATGGATGGGGACAACTGGAATGATAAATTCAAATTGTATATTTAAAAGTAGCTTGTTAATAGAAGAAATATTATCATTCAAAAATATCATATCCCCTGAATTATAATTATCAAAATTTTTTATAAGTGTATCTACATTATTGAATGTTGTCTGAGTATGAGTAGAGGCAAAACAATTAGGATTTTTATCTATTAGAATTGCCCTATAATTTAATTTTTTGGCATATTCTATAGCCTTCTTCCCAAACTTACCTCCACCAGCAATTAATAGATTCATTATAATCAAACAAGATAATTATTCTTTAAAAATAACTTTTAAACGTTGTTATTAATACCAAGTAATTCTATAATCAATTCTGCCATCGAATAGGGGTCTATTGATTTTTCCATAACTTTATTTATATATTCTTCAATCTTTTCACTATCTTTAAATAATTGTTCTATTTTCTCGGTTAGCTTATATTTTAGTATCTGTAGGGTCTCGCTTTTTATGCGATTTCTTTTATAGTTCTGAATTACACCCGAATGCTCTAAAAATTCTTTATGTTTTGCAATGATTTTGAGCAGTTTATCAAAATTTTCTCCTGTAATTGAATTTGTTTTTACAATTTCGGGGGTCCATTTGCGAATTTTTGCAAAATCGTCATTTAAAACTTCAGAATTAAACTTATAATTCATATTTAGTTCAAGCATTTGAACAAGTTCTGCAACTTTACGATCAGCGCCCTCTAAATCCATTTTATTAACTACAAATATATCGGTTATTTCCATGATCCCTGCTTTTATAGTTTGAATATCGTCTCCCAATCCAGGAACTAACAAAACCAACACAGAATGAGCAGATTTGAAAATATCGACCTCAGATTGACCAACACCTACAGTCTCAACAATTATTACATCGCATTTGTTTGCGTCTAATATTTTAATGACATCTTCGGTCGCACGAGATAAGCCACCCAATTGCCCTCGATTAGCCATACTCCTAATGAATACATTTTCCAAAGAGAAATGTTGTTTCATCCGGATTCGGTCACCTAATAAAGCACCTCCCGTTAATGGAGAAGAAGGATCTACACAGATAATTCCAATTTTTTTGTCTTGCTCAGTGTATTTTTTTACTAATGTGGAGATAAAAGTGCTTTTGCCACTTCCAGGGGCACCCGTAATTCCTATTATGTAGGCATTTCCAGTATATTTGTATATAGAATTGATAATTTCCTCTGCGGTTTTTATATCATTTTCGGCTAAAGTTATCAATCGTGCGGCTGCCCTTAATTCCCCTTCCAACAATCGAGTGATTAAATCTTTGTAACTATTCCCCATATTGACTTCTTATCTTTTTAGATTATTCTTCACAAATTCAACAATAGTTTTTATCTCTGTTCCTGGGCCATAAAAGCCTCTTAGTCCATGTTTTCGGAGAAATTCTTTATCTTCTTCTGGAATAATCCCGCCCACGGCGACTAACACATCATCAATGTTATTCTTTTCTAATTCTTCCATAATTTTCGGGCATAACGCATTATGAGCTCCCGATAGAATGCTTAATAAAACGGCGTCTGGGTCTTCCTGGATGATGGTATTAACAATATCTTTGGGGGTTTGATGAAGGCCCGTGTAAATTACCTCCATTCCCGAATCCCGAAGTCCTCTTGCCACTACCTTCGCCCCTCGATCATGTCCGTCTAAACCTGGTTTACATACTAGAACTTTTATTCTTCTTTCATTTGCCATATTTCTTAACCTCTTCTAAAATATTGAGTCTTCTGTATAGGTTCCAAATACTTGCTTAAGGGTTCCAATAATTTCTCCAACAGATGCATAGGTTTTTACAGCCTTAATTATATACGGCATAAGATTTTTTGTTCCTTCAGCCGCCGCCTTCAAATCATTTAAGGCATCTTCTACAGCTTGATTATTTCTATCCTTTTTAATTTGTTTTAATCTCTGTTTTTGATTTATCGAGACCTCTTCATCAATCTTTAAAATATCTGGCTGGATTTTTTTTTCTGGTTTATATTTGTTTACTCCAACGATAATTCGTTCCTTTTTTTCGACTTCTTTTTGATATCTATAGGAAGCATTAGCGATCTCTTTTTGGAAAAAGTTTTTCTTAATCGCTGGAATAACACCTCCCAATTCTTCAATTTTTTCGAAATATCTCTCCGCTTCCTCTTCCATTTTTTCCGTGAGCCATTCAACATAATAGGAACCCGCCAATGGATCGACTGTATCAGCAACACCAGATTCATAAGCAATTATCTGTTGGGTTCTCAAGGCAATTCTAACTGCTTTTTCCGTAGGTAAACACAATGCCTCATCAAATGAATTAGTATGTAATGACTGTGTGCCACCTAAAACTGCAGCGAGCGCTTGGAGCGTAACTCTTACTATATTATTTTCTGGTTCTTGCGCAGTTAAAGAGACACCAGCAGTCTGCGTATGGAACCTTAAACGCATTGATTCAGGCTTTTTTGCTGCATATTTATGTTTCATACGTTTTGCCCAAATCCTACGAGCAGCTCTAAATTTGGCGATCTCTTCGAAAAAGTTATTATGAGAATTGAAAAAGAATGATAATCGAGGAGCAAAATCATCTACATCTAACCCTCGTTCCATCGCAGCTTCTACGTAGGCAAATCCATCAGCTAAGGTAAATGCTAACTCTTGAACGGCTGTTGATCCTGCCTCTCTGATATGATATCCGCTTATGCTGATTGTATACCATTGGGGTACATGCTCGGTACAGTATTCAATTGTATCAACAATTAGTCTCATTGAAGGCTCGGGAGGAAAAATCCAAGATTTTTGAGCAATATATTCCTTTAATATGTCATTCTGGATTGTCCCTCTAAGTTGCTCAGGTTTAACTCCTTGTTTTTTTCCTACAACAATATACATTGACAATAATATTGAGGCTGGAGCATTAATAGTCATTGAAGTAGATATTTTCGAGAGATCGATACCATCAAATAAGGTTTCCATATCTGCCAAAGTATCTATCGCAACACCCTCTTTTCCGACTTCTCCGAGTGATTTCTCGTCTGTAGATTCATAGCCGTATATAGTAGGCAAATGGAAAGCAACGCTTAATCCTGTCTGACCATGGTTAATAAGAAATTTAAATCGTTGGTTGGTTTGGTCGGCGGTGCCGAACCCAGCAAATTGCCGCATAGTCCATAATCTCCCACGATACATATTATCATATGGTCCTCTGGTAAATGGAAACTGCCCTGGTTCTCCTAAATCCTTATTATAGTCAATATCATCTATATCCTCTGGTTTATAGAGGCGTTTTATTTCTATATCAGAAAGATTTCGAAAAGACCGTTGGGTCTTTTCTTTCTCCGTTTTTAGGTCTTCTTTTTTTGAAGTTTTAGATTCAGTCATGATAATTCTAAAGTTAAATTTAGAGATTTATAAAATACAATACTATGTTTTAGATAACATTTAGCAAATTATTAAATTTTTTGCGACAGAATGGAATAAAAAAGGCTTTTAATTTTTCTCTATCGGTGTTATGTTATAAGAAATGAGTTATCTCAAATCTCCTTTTATTAAAATGTTTTTAAAAAAAAGATTTTACACCTTACTCTGAAATTTATAATAATCGGTTATCGCAGAACAACCTCCACAGCGCACACATCCCGCTTTATTTTCCAAAGGATTCATATTATATTTTAACATTAAATGCGCGACATTCTGATAAATCTTGTGTAATTTTTGATAATCTGTGGGAGGTGTCTTTTTTTCTTTGGAAGGTATAGCCCGTACAGGTGTAATGAATGGGATCACCCCAATTTTGATCACCTCATCTATTTTATCCATAAATGTTTCATATGGTTGCCCAAAGCCGGTTAATATGAAGCTTTCAACTTGATTATTTCCAAATATTTTTATTGCTTTTCTCCAACTTTTCACAAAATCTTCATATGGAATTTCTGCTTTTCCAGGGGTGATTTGTGTTCTTAATTGTTCATCTAATAGTTCAATATGAATACCAATAGTATCAGCTCCTGCCTCTTTAAGTTGTTCTAAATATTCGAGATTTTTTAAGGGTTCAATTTGAATATGTAATGGTATATTGGGATGCCTTTTTTTCAATCCTTTTAAGATATTCATATATCTTATCGCACCTTTATCTTCAGATTCTTCCGTGCCACTCGTTAATGTCATATGAGAACATCTCCCTTCTCTTTTTGCCACAGTTATTACTTCAGCGATTTGTTTTGCTGATTTCTCTATTATAGTAGTATCATAAGTGAGACTTAGCTCAATCCCACAGAATTTACACGCTTCTCCACAAGCCCAATATCTACATTTTTGATAGACCGTGGTGGCGAGACAATCTAATCCGTGCACCAGAGCTATTTTCTTCATAGGAATCCCATCAGAAGTTTTATATTGCGGCGAGTAATATTTAGGATGGTCGATTAATTTTATTGAAGCATACTCTTGACTAGTTGTTCGATTTTCTACCGTGAAAAAATCCCCTTTTTTCCTACTTAAGGTAAGATTTGATCTTTCTGGATTATCCCATAAAGCCACATTTACTAAAGTGGATTTATCTTCTAATAAGAAATAACGTCCGCCTAATGGTCCTGCTCCTCCTTTTCTGCCGAAATCAAGGTCGATTCCTTGTTTCTTGTAATGATCGATGAGATTCTTATCTAAGTAGAGTCCCTTACAGAGTAATTCCGTTTTTTGCTTGAGATTTGAGATAATGTTAGTCATTAAAATGTGAGAAAATGAGATGAATTTTCTTAATTGAACTATTACATAGATATTAAGGATTATAAAAAAATGCTATTGCTAAAAATATTAGGTTATTGAATAAATAGATGTTTTATGTATAAAGAAAAATGAATTTTTGTGAATAAAAGGTTAGTGATCCAGTATATGAAGTAATTCTTAAGAACATAGTAATTACAAATTTTTACTTTTTCTATAGGAATCCCATAGGATTCTCTGAAAATTCGAGCAGAGGTTAAATAAGTACTTTGTGTATTCAACTTTTTCTTGCTTAACAAATAATAACATCTCTATTTTCCTTTTTTTGGACACTCTATATGCTCTAATTGAGAAACCCATGAGATTGAAGCTTCATAAAATTCATTTTCATTTTCCGAAACTCTTCCCGTCACTCTGATACACTGCCCGACTTTCGGGATAAATCCATATTTGTTAAATTTATTCGTATTAACTAAAACTGAATAATATTCATTCCCAGAAATAATGCGAAGTGATCGATACCCATATGTATAGGTTCGACTTATTCGCCTTGATCCATCTCGCACTTCCACTATTTTTCCTTCTATGGTTTTTTTTCCCTTCCTTGACATTAATAACTCCAATAATATTAGACTTTATATTTCTCCTTATTTTAAACGATCCATAATATCTATATAAGCTTAATTTATTAAGCTATACTTTTCTAGCAAATTATTTTCTTAGATTGATTATAAAAGGTAATTATTCTCTCAAATTATTAATTTCGAATAGAAGGGCTATTTTTTTGATCCAAAAAACTAAAGATTTAATTTTTAGGAATCATAGAACTAATTACAATAAAATTATTATCTAATTGACTTTTATTATAAATAAGATATATTATCATAAATTACAACTGAGGAATAGATAACAATGGCACATAAGCGACCATGGAGATGCTACCGTCAATGGAATAGAAGACCGTATCAGCATAAACGTTCTGCCAATCACAGGAGAGAATTCGCCCGAGGAGGATCTCAGAGTAAAATTCAAAGATTCTGGGGTGGTAATAAATTCAAAGATTGGTCTGAATTCGACCTCGTGGTGGGACTCAAAGTGGAGGATCAAGTTCAAATCTCTTCTAACGCACTCGAAGCGATGAGAGTGGCGGTTAATGCGACCCTCCTTAAAAAAGTTGGTAGACAAAATTTCAGACTCCGAGTACGACCAAAACCATTTCAAAAGTTTAGAGAAAATAGAATGTTGGCTTTTGCAGGAGCTGATAGAGTTCAATCTGGTATGAGAAATTCTTTCGGACGTGCGACTGGAGTGTGTGCACGAGTACGAGCAGGACAAGTAATTATGGATGTTGGTGTTGATATGCGCCATCTTCCCTTACTTAAAAAGCGTATGAAGGTTGCCTCATATAAACTTCCTACCTCGTGTCAAATAGTATTATTGAAATACAAAGATACAGATATCTTAAAAAGGGCGGGATTACCTTTATACAATGCGGATAAGCGAAGAGAGATTGGTTTGCACCAAATAGAAATTTCCTAATAACGTTTCAATAATTTATCTATATTCATTTTTAAAAAATCTTATTTTACCATCGGAATATCTTATTTTTTTGAATTCTATACAAGTCTATAAATTCAATAAGAGCAATTAATATATTTTATATATATCAGAAACTTATCAAAAAGATTTGATGTAGATTTGGTTGATTTACGACCTTTTTTTAACCCAGAAAGCATTTTGATTGTAGGTGTTTCAAGGAAAGAATATACATTCAATTATACGATCTTGAAAAACCTCTTAGAGATTTTTTATCGAGGGAAAATTTATATTGTAAATCCTAATGCCGATGAGATATTGGGAATTAAATCTTATCATTCTTTAGAAGACTTGCCCGAAATTCCCGAGTTAGCGGTAATTGTATTAGGAAAGAATATTCTTTCAATTTTTGAGCAATTAGCGAGAAAAGGTATTAAATATATTGTAATTGAGTCAGAAATAAAGAATAGTTATGAAGAACAAACACCTTCCCAAACTCACGACTTTTGGTGGATTAATCGATTAAATGAGATCGCTGAAACCTATAATGTAGAATATATGGGCCCAAGCATGATAGGGATAATCAATTTCATAAACAACTTTACAACTTCAATAATTCCCGTTCGCCAGCATATAATGAAGAAAAATAGAAATATCGAAGCTGGTGCGAGTTATATCGCGCAATCTGGAGGTTTAGCAGGAGCTCTAGGCTGGTGGTCGCCTTTTCAAGATTTACCTATTTCCAAAGTCATCCATTTAGGTCTTGGGTTTCATATAAAAGAATCGAATATTCTTCATTATTTTTTTAAGGATAAAAAAACGCATGTCATTTTGCTATTCCTAAGAGAGATTTCTAATGATTTAATCGATGCCGTGGCAAAATGCGCAACCAAAAAACCCGTTTTATTTTTTTATGTTGGAAAGGAGACCAACAAGGAAGAGCAATTAAAAAAAGCAGGAGGGATTGCTGTTGAGAATTATATCGAGTTATTCGACTATGCAAAAATATTTCTTTGGTGTCCAGAACCTAAAGGGCCAAATTTAGGTATTATTGGACCGAGCAGCGGAGCTATTCATATAATTGCAAAGGAAATGAGGAAGCAAAATTTATCGCTTGCAAAATTGAATAATCAAAATCGTGAAAAAATATTAGAAAAAGTAGGAGGATCAACATGTATTTCTGGAAACCCAGTTGATTATTGGCCCCCAGATCGATTTGTTGGCACGAAAGTATGCAGTATTTATAATACATCCTCAAAAACCCTACTTGAAGATAAATCGGTCAATGGTCTAATTCTCGCCCTCGAATTTTTTATTGAAATTGAATTTGATTTCAGCATCTTTAAAAAGATCAAAGAAGAATACCCAAATAAACCGATAATTGCAACCTTAATTCAAGCAGAAACTGAAGGTGCTAAACGTGTAATCGAAAGTGCCTCAGAACTAAAGATTCCTGTTTTTGAAAATGAAGTAGAAAGGGCTGTACGCGGATATAGACTTCTATATGATTATTACTCAAAAATAAAAAGTAAATAAAAACAACAAGTTATTTAAAAATATTTTCCAATTCTTCAGGGATTTCTTGATTTTCATCCATCATAGAAAGAGCGTAGACCTTCTCTCCGCAATCGCATTCTTTACCTTCGAATAGATAGAATTTAAACATTTCTTTCCAATTACAGATCTGGACATTTTCTATTTCGACAACTTCTCCACATATGCAATAAATTGCCATTTCGGGACTATAATTAGGAAGAATAATGCTTGTGTCATCCGTTGCTTTAGTAAATTTACATTCATTTAGCATATCATTTATTTCATCTGCTAAATTATCTTTCAAAGTTGGAACAAAACTTGTTATAATTCCATCCTCAGCTTTGATGTTTTTAAATACGATAAAATTTTTTTCTGGTATTTCCTCTTTATTTATTTCTTGTGATCTCTCAGATGCTTGATATTGTTGGGCAATAGCATCTGGAATTGGATAAGGCTCTACCCCTTCGGGATATTGAAACTGAAGGAAATATTGAGATGTGCCTCTCTGAGTTTTTTGGTTGATAACATCTAGATTTTCATAATCCCTACTGTGTAGTACAAATTTGATAAGTTGTAATGGAACTCTCAATTCTAAGAGTTTTGAACGAATATTTTCTAAGACATCAGCCACAAATCCCTTAAGTATCATGATATCTTCCCTGTTTGCTGAATAATAATCCATTTTATTCTCTTCCTTAAATTCTTGCCATTTTTTCACCAGATAGCTCTTAATAAAGTTTGGAACCATACAAAAGACACACAATATTGGAAAAAGTATTAAATAACTAACACCTGGGATTAGTGATAATGCAAAAACTAATACAAACATAGGTATGCTTATATAAATACTCAAGTTTCGCATACGTTTATCAACTGATTTCGTGATTCCTTTCTCTTGTGCGCGTTGTTCTGCCTTTACCTTTAATTGCTCCATAATAAGATCGATTTGCTTGTTTTCAAAACTTTGTTTTATAAGTTTGTCTTCTTCCGATTTAGTTGAAAAACCTTCAAGAATTCCTTTAATTTGGTCGAAATATTTTGCCATTTCTTTGTCTCTGAAAATAAAATCAAAGGTTTCTTCTGAGAAATAGTCTATAAAACGCGCCATAAACAGTTTTTGTTCAATCTGCTCTAGGGATCCCGGCTCTAAGCCTAATTTTTCTTGTAAGAGTTGTGTTTGGTTTTTCTTATCTGATTTTTTTCCCCGAATCTTATCAATTAGGGTTTGACCTTCTTCCTTTTCTTCATCCGTCTCTGAAGAATCCGTATCTTCGGTTTTCTCGTTTTCTGTATTTTTCATTTTATAGTATAGATTGTTTTTAATATAAGTAAATCGAAGTTTCTAATTAATTTAATCAATAAATGATATAATTCAGACACTTGCGGGAATTAGGCTAATTTAGATAAATCAATCTAGAGAAATCTTCCAATCAAAACCACCCAGCGTGATTTGATAGCATTCGAATAATTTAAAAAATTTAAAAATTATTATTCCAATAAAGGCATCAACAAAATAAAAACCAAAAATCGCAAAGACCAACCCTATTATCACTCCACCAGAAAGCATCACATTCAATTGAGAATCTTTAGAATCGCTCAATATGGCCAAATTTCCAGAGATTTTCCCTACCATTCCTTTTAAATACATTAAACCAAGATTCAGAATTAAGGATATAAAAGAAATGAGGAACGCTTGAACAGAAGGTATTATTTCAGAGGGATAAAATAAAGCTTCAATTCCCGCCCATATCAAAGACCCTCCTGTAAAGAACATTAAGGTTATGATAATAAAACTCGCGAGTTTCTCTTTATTATATTTTAGAGCTAAAATAACGATAATCGCAATCTTCACGAGGTCTGTTAAGTTTTCAAAACCTTCTGCACTCATTGCTTGAGAATTCAATTGAAAGCCAATTAGTATCTTGAGCAAAGACAAAACCAATAAAGTGACGGCAGAAGCCAGCATTACAGTGTTTTCGGAAAAAAAATATCTCATATAGAAAGAAGCTTCCAAATTATTGATATAGCTAATCTCCGTTAATTTTTTTCCCGATTGAGTCAATTCGAGAATATGTTCATTTTTTTTTACGATTAATCCCTCTCTTTTTGCAATTTGTATATATTCTTCGATATCTTCCTCAGAGATAACTAATTGTTTGGTAGATGAGATGAAAAAAATCTTCATTTTTGCTTTAATTTTAGCAAGATCGTGTATTCCATCATAAATAAGACAGAGTAACGCATACAAGAAATTATTATGCGGTTCTCCCCTTCTAGAATAGGGATAGCTTTTTTTCATTAATTGATGGTCTTTATGAGTTAATTTTGTTATTTCTTTCTTGTCGAATTTATGTTTAAACTTTAGAAGGGACATTTTTTTATATAATAACTGATATTGTCAATATAATGAAAGATCTCATCAAAATAAAAGCAAAAATGAAGATTTT
>SHMW01000093.1 GCA_008080735.1 Promethearchaeota archaeon | reverse complement strand
TATTCTGTAATTAAGTAATATCATTATCAGTATGAATGCTTTTTCTGGTTTAATTGATTTCTTTTATTTTAATTTATTTTTAATTAAAAATGATAAATATTATCATAAAATAATTTAAAATAACTTATTTTCATAACGTTAAAATTTGATATTAAAATAGAATAGCTTTTTTAAAAGATAAGTTCAACTTTTCTTCTCTCGAGCAGTGATCGAAAGCTTTATATATCGAGATTCATACTAATATGATAGTGCACTGCACTATAGAAATTAAAAAGTTGAGGTGTAAAAATTCGAGCATGTTAAATATCCCAGTAGCATCCAAATCAGTTCTTTTAAAGAAGATGTGTCAAGTTCTGAAGATGAAATGTTCGCAAAATGGCGATCATCAAATGGTCAGAAATACTTGGAAATTTTTGCTCCCGATTATTACAGGCTGGGTCTTCTCTTAGGAGAATATCTTTATGATCAAATTATCTCGATGAAAAGGCTCATACAACTATTTTCTCTTAGATATCTTAGACATGGTATTACATACAATAGATTGTTGAGAATTTCAAAACTTTATCATCGCTATATTCCAAAATATTTACAGATGGAAATGATCGGAATATCCGATACTATTATAAGGATAAACTATAATGATATCCTCTTACAAAACTGTTTTTTAGATATCTTATATGGGTATTTGATTCCCAAAATTAAGATTAAACCTCTAATATTGAATCAACTCGAATTTGGTTGTACTTCTTTTGGTATTTTTGGTAAAAAAGAACCATTAATGGGGCAAAATTTTGATTTTTCCGTACTATTTCGACCAACCGCGTCATTTGTTCATTTAATCACTCCAAGACTTTCAGAAATCTTTTCTCTTAGATTAGGCTCTTTATTAAGCCTCCCTATTGGACTAAATAATTGGGGCTTAAATCTCAGAGTTAGTGTTGTTAAGACCCTGATGTCAGGTAATATCTCAATGCCCTCTTCAATTCTTTCACGGTTGGCATTTGAAAATTGTCAAGATGCAGAATCATATTTCTCATTACTGAAGAAATTTGGTGGTACGGCATCGTATAACCTATTGATTTCCGACCAAAATAAAATTATTGCGTTAGAAGGACTATCAGATAAAATTGAAAGAATAGATATAAATAGTCGTGTTGCAAAAACCAACACGTTTGTTTCACTTAAATTTCAGAGATTTTTATTAGACAAATCCTATTCAAAATTCAGACAATATTACGCAGAATATAGATTAAATAGACTAAGCTCCCAAAAATTAGGAAAAGTTCAAGAAGAAGATATATCGAGTATAATGCGGGATAATTCAATAATTTGTCGCAAAAATCCCTTTAAACCTATGACATTAGCATTTCTCACAAATACTTATTTTGGATTAGGGAGTCCTGATAATGAAAGGTGGGGTATAATCCCATTCAAAGGAGGTGAAGTGGAAATATGATGGATCAGTATTTTGAAGTCAGTTATCGGATAGATCTGGAAAAAGATTTTCATAAGTATCTAATCAAATTTTATAGGAAGTGTCCCGGATACCTTTTTGGTATTTTTGGTGTATTTTCGGGTGGGGGGTCAATCTTAATCGCATTTCTGTTATATCTCTCTGCTGATTCTTCATATTCAATTTCCACACATTATATCAGTGATTTAGGGATAGGTCCTAATGGGGCGAATTTATGTTTTGCGATTGGTCTACCATTATATGGTAGCATTATCTTTTTTTATCATTTATATGAAATTCATAAATCCTCGAACTTAAAAAATAATAAGATCCTACTTATTCCAATCTGGTTTGGATTAATCTCATATTCAATGGGAGGAATTCTTGCAGGTCTCTTTCCAGTAAACCTTCTCATGCATTCCGTAGCAGCGTTTTTATATTTTATGGGTTCAATTGTGTATTACTCAATACTTATTATATCGACACTATTAAAAAACAAAAAATCGCTTCTCTTTTCAATATTGTGTGGAACAATTCTGATAGTCTATTGTCTTTTCGCAAGTATCTCAATTGTTTCACAATTGGTTCCAGAGATATTGAATTTCATTTCCATTACTTTTTGTGAATGGCTCACATTATTTTTTCATTTCCCAGCTATTCTAATACGATCACTTTATTTATTAATAGTTAGGAAACTAGCGGAGAGGAAAAAATTATCTGATGTGGATCTATTAGTCATTTTGAATCGCGGTTATGTCCCTACATAATTATAAGGATTTACTTCATTTTCTTCTTTTTTATTTAGACATTACAGCCCTCTAATAATCATCATTATTAGCAACAGCACGAAAAATTTTTTTCATCATATTCATAAATTCCTGATCAGATCCAAATAGATTCCTGAAAATCACATGCCTTCTCAAAAGTGCTTTCCATATAGCCATGATTTTTGAAAGGGTATGAGTATTAATTTTTCTTCCAACAATTTTTTCCACTATTTTCTTAAAAGGCTCCAATCTATCAATTGAGGCAAATTTCTGCGAATAATTTAAATAAAAATCGGGTTTTTCTAAAAGTTCAATCTCCATTGCAATGATAAATTCTCTCATCTTCCTTGCTAAATCCAAATCTTTCATAAAAAATCGTGTAACCTCCTCCTCAGTTACCACCCCATCCTCCATAATCTCATAATAATCTAAATCATTCATTAATTCCTCGGAAAGATTAATCAAAATACTTAGCTTGCCCTTAGGAAAATGATAATATAGGGTACCATCACTGACTCCTGCTTTTCGAGCTATTTCTCGAGTGCTTAAATTATGGTATCCTTTCGCAGAAATAAGCTCTATTGCTTTATCAATTATTTTTCGTTTCGCAGACACATCATTCATTATAAAATAGAACCTCCTCTCTTATCTCCATTATAATAATATTATTTTGGGTATAAAAAGTTTTCGTGCACCTCTCAAACTGATAAGAATATAATTTGAATAACGATCTAATAAGATTAGAACATGATCCCGTAATATTGAGTAATATTAAAATAGGTCAGAATCAAAATTATTACGTTGAAAAAGATCTTTGATTGTCTCTTGTTGTTCTTTTAGCAGTTGTTCATAGTTCTCTGGACAATAATTAACCGCATGCTCGTCCAGAATTTGGATAATGGCGTCTTGAAACTCCTCCTTATCTAATTTCTCTTTATCTTTCTTGTTTAATTCCCGAGATTTCATATAAATCTTCAAAATATTAATTCCATCTCTGACTGTGAACTCGTTATGCTTATGTGCGTTCTGTAGAAAGTCCACACAGTATTCTAAGATTTCATCAGAACTAAATGGGAGATTGTATTTTAAGATCTTTAATTCATCGGTTCGATTCGGAAAATCAACAAAAATCTTCGGCTGGAGACGACTCTGGATATATTCGGGAACTTCATACGTGCTAGCGTCGCTATTCATCGTAACACAAAGCCGAAACTCTGGATGGGCATAAATCCTTATTCCGGCTATAATACTCTCCACATACCGCCGTTTATCCATAAGAGGTGCTAATGATGCCCAACTTTTCTCGCTCATCCTATTACCTTCGTCTAAAAGACATACTCCCCCTTTAATCATGGCGGAGACCAAGGAACTGGCCACATATTTAATTGACTTATCTGAGGCGATTACCGGGCTTATAAGGAGATCTTCGGGACGCGTATCCATTGTACATTGAAATATGTATACTTCCTTATTCATTTTTTTACCTGTCGCATAAGCTAAGGTCGTTTTTCCAACACCAGGTTTTCCGAGAATTCTCGGCGTCAAGGGAAGGTCATCTTCATCCACGACTAACCACGCCGCTTTCATTTGGTTAATAAGATCTTCATTTCCGACCCAGTCTAAATTAACCTCGGTAGGCGAGGAAAGATGTAATTCAACTCCAGAAATTTCTACTTTCTCTGTCATTTCCTTATTAGATATAAAGAGGCGCAATAAAAAATCTTTGTGGGAAAAAATTAATAGAATTAGATAAAAGAATTTTATTAACAAGAGAATCTCTATTCTATCTTAAATGTGGTTTTTAAGAGTTTTTCCTTTTCAGAAGAGGGTCCAACAAAGAGTTCATAGGTTATTTTTTCAATTACCCAAGTCTTTTTATTAACATCATAATATCCCAACTCTTTAGAATTGATCTCTATTTGAATAGTTTTTTGTTCACTTGGAAATAACTTTATCTTTCCAAAGCCTTTTAATTCCTTTATCGGACGATCGACAGCAGACTTACTATATCCTATGTAGACTTGCACTATTTCCCAACCTTCATATTCTCCCTCATTTTTCACATCAACCTTTACCTTGACTGAGTCTCCCTTCTTAATTGTGTTTGGCTCCACCTTCAAATTAGAATATGTATATGTGCAATAACTCAAACCGAATCCAAAGGGGAACGCTGGCTCATATCCATTCTTGTCCATAAGTTTATATCCATGATAATATCCATACTCAATCTCGTTCGCGTCTTTATCGAAAAACGGTAATTGGTCTTGAGATTTTGGAAATACAACGGGCAACTTAGCGGATGGGGAGATATTTCCAAAAATAATGTCAGCCAGAGCGGTACCACCTTCCATACCGGGATACCAAGCCATCAACATTACGGAGACTTTATCTCTCCATGCCTCTGTTATAATGGCACTTCCACCCTCCATAACAACAATACAATTCATATTAACCTCGCTTATGGCTTGAATGAGCTCCTCATCCTCCAAGCTTAATCGCAATGAATCTCGATCTCCGCCTTTTGAATAGACATATTCTCCCTCATCTTTATGGGTGTATCCCACCACAATCACCGCGATATCTGCTTGAGAAGCTATTTTTCGAGCTTTTTCGATATTGTCTCCCTTCGAGTATAGTATTTCTAATTCATCCCCAGCTTCTTGTTTAACGCCCTCATAAGGGGTGACAACATATGGTGGATAGACTCGACTACTACCCTTATCTCCGATATTTTCTATCTTGGCAAGCTTTCCTATAATCGCAATTTGGTTTAATGTGTTTTTTTTTAATGGTAAAAGGTTATTTTCGTTTTTCAGAAGGACGATACTTTTCTGAGCTGCCTCCAGGGCAACCTTTGTATTTTCTTCTGAAGCTACGTTCTCCGGATTATATTTTTCGGGGTCCTGGATCCCAGCAAATTTCATCTTTTGTCGTAAAATACGCAAAACCGCTTCATTAATTATGTCCTCGTCAATTTCTCCATTCTCCACCCATTTGACTATCTTTTTGCTCTTCATTTTCCAATGAAATGGCATTTCAATGTCGACACCCGCTTTAATTGCTTGTTTCCCCTCTCGAATTCCCCATACGAAATCTGTAATAACGAATCCCGGAAAATCCCAATCTTGTTTGAGAATCTCCCGTAATAAATGTGGATTATGTCCGCAATATTTACCGTTGACTCTATTATAGGCGTTCATGATTGAGGCGACTCCCTCATCCACACATTTTTTAAAATGGGCTAAATATACTTCTCTGAGCGTTCTCTCATCGATGTTCACACTTACCTTGAATCGAGCGTTTTCCATGCTATTGCATGCGTAGTGTTTCGCACATGCCATAAGATGCTTTTGCGTCCCTCTCACCAAAGCAGAACCCATCTCACCCAGATGATAGGAATCTTCGCCATACGTTTCTTGTGCCCTTCCCCACGCCGGATGTCGTAATAAATTAATACATACACCCCCAAAAAAGTTCGCGCCTTGAGATTTCGCTTCGATTCCAATAATTTCCCCAATCTTCTCCTCTAATTCAATATCCCATGTAGCCCCTCTTGCCATTGACACGGGAAAACAAGTTGAATTATTTAGAACCACCCCTCGAGGACCATCTGCAAATAAGACTCCGGGGATATCTAACTCCTTATTTACTCCTGCGGGAATAGGATTTTTATTGTAACGGATCAACATCCCGATTGCGTGTAATAATGAGTTATCACCCGCCATCTGCTCTGCTTTTTCTTTTAGAGTCATTGATTCTACAATCTTTTGGGCTTGTTGGTCGATCTCCTCCTCGCTCTTCCCAATAAACTCACCCCAATCTAATTGTCTAATTGTTTCTCGCGACATTTTACATTCACTCTATACGATACTAATACGATTACGTAATACATCTCGATAGATTTTCTTACTTTATGAACCTTTTTGTTGACGTGCCATTTTGACCTTTTCACATCTTATAATACAAGAGTTTTAAAGATGTCCTCAATTTTAATTAGATAGTTTTATTAAGCAATACTATTGTGATTTGAATATGAAGAGTAAAGAAACAAACGCTACTCGAGTGATTATTGGACGCGTTATGCCAGATGAAGAATTAACAGATGCAATTACCGAACTAGTGGAAAAATATAAGGTAAAATCTGGCTTGATAAATGTGATTGGCGCGCTCAAGAAGTTTACCATTGGTTATTTTAACATTGATACAAAGGAATACCAGTTCAAAACTTTTGAGGAGCCCGTCGAATTAGTAAGCTGTATGGGGAATGTCGCCTATAAAGACGGCAAGCCTATGGTTCATCTCCATTTTATGGTCGCCAGAGAAGACTATAGCATCCTTGGTGGGCATTTAGGACAACCAAGCATCGTGTCTGTTACCGGGGAAGTCTATATTTATGAAACAGACGAAACAATAACTCGCGCCGATGAGCCACAATTCGATCTATCTCTTCTGAATTTGTAAATTTGTGTGTGAATCTCTATTTAATCGATTAAGAATAATAGACTGCGTTTCTAATGATTGGGGACTATAAAGGTAATGTACGGAATAAAGTAGTCACTGCGCTCCTTCAAGCATACCTAGATACACTTGATTATGATGGGATGAAATCCATCCTAAGAGAGGCAGGATTGCTTGAATTGAAGGACCAAAGATCCATTGATCAAGAGCAGCAAATTGACTTCTTCTCCTTTAAAAAAATAATTTCAGCGCAAAATTGCTTGTTATTCGAGTGCAATGATTTATTATTCGAGATCGGTCGCAAGTTTTCTTTTTATCTTTTTCCATTCGGAAAAGGGTTTGAAGAAAGTATTAATGAAATCACCGAACTCATAGATACGAAATGGGACGTACAAATTCTCGAGCAGAATGCAGAACACGTCACTATTCATGTACGTAATTGTATTTTCTGCTCGGAAATTGGAATCTCTTGCGATTTGTTCAAAGGGTTTTTAGTTCATACCCTTGAAAAGACCTTGACTTCTGATGAACGTGTAGTTTATGAGTCGCAAAATGAAGATCCCCACGATCCAGATCATAATACCTTTACTATAAATTTAAAAATTGAGAAAAAAAATAAATAATCTATAACTATATATAAATATCAATCTGAGGATTTAAAATGTCAACAGAAGAGCTAAAGGAATATGTCTTTAAGCTAGTACTTCTGGGAGAGGCAGCGGTCGGTAAGACAAGCCTTATTAACCGATATGTTGAGGGCTCTTTCCAGGAGGACTATAAGCCCACGCTTGGAGCAAATATAATCCGAAAGGATGTAAGATTAGAGGAATCTAATGCAAAAATTCGACTCATTGTGTGGGATCTCGCTGGTCAAGAAAAATATAATGTAATTCGAAGTATGTATTTCCAGGGTTGTGTAGGTGCATTATTAGTCTATGATGTAACCCGTCATAACACGTTCTCCGAGATTAAAAACAAGTGGCTCGCGGATTTCAAAAAATACGTGAAGAAAGAAGGCGCATATATCTTAATTGGCAATAAAATCGATTTAGAGGATCAACGCATCGTTCCAACTGAGGAAGGCCAAAGTTTAGCAGATCAAATTAACGCATGCGATTTTATTGAAACCAGCGCGAAATTTGGAGAAAATGTAGAACAAGCCTTCCAAAATCTCGTAAAACAAATTCTCAGGAATTATGGAGAAGATTTATAGTCTGATTTAGGGTATTAAAATCTTTTTGATTTATTCTAATCTCATGTGAAATTCATTTAGGTGCTTGACCAAAACATTCATTTACCTTTTTCCCGATATATTAATTGATAGAATCACCAAATAGAATAGTAAGTCCTTTTTAGGTCTTTTTTCTGAACACTTGAAAAGGATCAATCAAATTAATGGGAATTTTTGATAGCTCTATAGATCTGTGTTGAATAATGATTGTGCGATTCCTTAAATTGAATCGATCATAAATAAAAATAATTAAACTATAGGAATGAAATTAGTATTATGAAGGAACTTTCACGAATTCTCAAAGAAAAAACCCCCAAGTCAAAGATACGTGAATTATTTGATCTTGCAGCGGGGCGTTCAGATGTGATTAGCCTGGGTATTGGGCAGCCCGATTTTGACACGCCCGAGCCAATCATCAACGCGAATAAAGCCGCTCTGGACAAAAATATCACGCATTATGCCCCCACGAGAGGGGTTCCGGAGTTATTGCAGCAGATCGAGAAGAAATTACACGATTTTAATCATATTGAAACCGAGTGGAACAAAAATATCATTGTATCAAACGGTGGGAGTCAAGCCCTCTCTCTCACGTTTGCCTCCCTGTTTAATCCCGGCGACGAATTAATCGTCAATTCTCCGAATTTTATCTCTTATTTTTACTTAGGCCCTTTTTATGGGGTTGAGGTGAAAGAGATCGAGAGAAAAGACGATTTTAGTCCCGACTTCGAGCAGATGCGGGATGCTATCACGGATAAAACAAAAGCCATCTTGATCAATTCACCGAATAATCCCACGGGCTATGCGATGAGTCGCAGTGAATTGGATGAATTGATGCAAATTGTTTTAGAAGAGGATCTCTATCTTATTTCAGATGAAGTCTATGAGAATTACCTTTATGATGGGATGGAGTTTTTCAGTCCCGCCTCCCGAGAGGAGATGTTTGAGCGAACGATTACCTTGAATGCGATGTCGAAATTATATTCTGCCACAGGCTTTCGGTTGGGGTATGCGGTCGCACGTGCTGAGATTATTGATTTAATGGAAAAATATCATCAATATACGATTGCGGGCACGAATCATGCGGCACAATACGGCTTTATTGAAGCATTAAAAATGGAGAATACATTTTTTGATGATATTTTAACGACCTTTAGAGAACGGCGTGATACTGCTCATAATCGGTTAATACAGATGGGATTTGAAGTCGTAAAACCAAAAGGAGCATTTTATATTATGCCATCCGTAAAGAATTTCAATATGACAGGACAAGATTTTTCTGAGCGTGTAATGAAGGAGATCGGCGTTGCGATCGTTCCCGGACACGTGTTCGGTTCATATTCTGCGGATAAATTACGAATTTCTTACGCTACTGAAATAGGAAAACTAAATGAGGCAATGGATCGTCTGGAGAAATTCATGTCAAATCTCTGATTTTTTTATATTTTTAGATTGAAAGTTATTCATGAAATAACAAAAAAACAAAAAAGAAACAATTATACGTAATCTACTTCGATTTGGGTTTTTGGAAGCATTTCTGCTCCATTTTTGGTTACTAGTGTGGGAGCTTCCAGGCGTAATCCCCCCAATCCTGGTCGATTAAATACAACAGCTGCAATTTCAACCATATTCTCTTCAAATTGCATATCTCCCCAATCTTTTCCGGGAAGCACAACGGGGTAGGATTCATTTCCGATACATCCTATTCCATGTCCTAATCCAAAGAAAAGGTCATTTTCAAACCCCTCCTTCTGCGCAACCTTTTTTACTTCCTCATAGCATTCATCAAAGGTGGTTCCGGGATTCATGTTATCTATGAGTGCATAACACATCTGCTCATAGACATCATTGAATTTTTTTAATTCTTGAGAGCACTCTCCTAAGACATAATTATGGCTTAAATCGCCTAAATAACATCCATATTCACTATGTAGATCCACTAATAACGATTCTCCCTCCCCTATCTTTTTATTAGTGGCAGGGGTACATCCATTAAAGGTCCAGCTTGCCCTATACCCCGACCCGATTTCTTCATTTCCCGTAAATGTCCACTCATAATTGCTCCCCGCCTTTCTCATCGCTAAAGTCCCAATTCCCGCAATTTCATTCTCGGTAAAAATTTTCCCATCCGACCGATTTTGTAATGCCTCTTTCACAGCATCTTGTCCGATATCCGTGATTTCACTTGCTTTTCTCAACATTTCAATTTCTTCTGGCTCCTTAATTAATTGGATCCGTTCTGTCTTAGGATTAAAATCTACAAGTTCACAACCCGGGAATATCCTCTCTAAAAGTTGAGCTTCTGTGTAAGACAATAATTGACCCGTTACACAGATATCAAGTCCCAATTCAACTCCTATGCGTGGTCCGCTTCCTTTCGGTTCATATACTCCCAATTTTTTGGCTGCTCGTTGAATCTTTTTCTCCCAATTAAATCCTTTCATAGGCCCCCAACCCTCAACTTCGAGTTGACCTTCTGCTTTCACTCGTTCGACATCTAATAGAACGGTAAAGAGGATTGGATCCCCTTGGCCTTCTCGAGGGAGTAAAATAGTACTTTTCCACGGTACAAAACACCCTGCAAGGTATGTGATCGACTTTACTCGTGTTAATATGCAAAAATCAAGGTTAAGTTCCTCCATCGCAGCCTGATATTTTTTTATATGTCCATTCCAATCAATTTTTATTTGGTTCATATCCAAAAATCACTTATATACATTATGATATATTATTGACGAAGAATAGTTTATCTTTCAGATTAATAAATCCTTCTATAAAAAAGTGAGATAAAAAGTGAAAATATTACATATCTAAATATTAATTTAAAGAAAGAATAGAATGAAAAAGGTAATAAAGAGTTTACTTATATAAATCGGCAGATGGTTCTTTAATATTTCTGGATTCGGTTATCTTTTTCGCCATCTTTTCGTATCTATCAATAATCTCCGTTGGTAAGGTGGATTTTATCTTCGTAAGCGCTTGCTCAAAATGCCGATACTCTATTTTGTCCAGATCTTCCATTTTTTCACGAATTGCTTGCATTCCCGCTTCACGGCATAGATTTTCGATATCCGCGCCACTATAACCCTCTGTAATTCCCGCGATGCGTTCTAAGGACACATCTTCTGCAAGGGGCATGTTTTTTGTGTGAACCTTCAAAATTTTTACCCTACCTTCTTTATCTGGAGCCTCTACATAAATTAACCTATCAAACCGACCAGGCCGTAGGAATGCGGGATCCACGATATCGGGACGATTAGTACTAGCGATGGTGACAATTCCCTTCCTATTTTCAATTCCGTCCATCTCTACAAGGATTTGATTAACGATAGAAGCAAAGGTATGAGTACCTTCATATTCTCCCCTTCCCGAGGTAATTGCATCGATTTCGTCGAAATAGATGATGGAGGGTGCTGCCTGCCGTGCTTTTCGAAAGATTTCTCGGACTGCTTTTTCACTTTCTCCCACCCATTTCGAATATATTTCGGGACCTTTAATTGAAATAAAATTGCATTCGCTTTCATTTGCGATTGCTTTCGCTAATAAGGTTTTACCGCATCCTGGTGGACCAAAAAGTAAAATACCGTTTAATTGTCTGATTCCAGCTCGTTCAAAGAGTTTGGGATACTTTAATGGCCATTCCACTGCTTCCTTTAGTTCTTCTTTTACCTCTTTCAAGCCTCCAATATCATCCCAACTCATATCAGGAATCTCTACCATCACTTCTCGCATGGCAGAAGGTTCGACCATATTAATTGCCTGAATAAAATCTTTGTTTTGAATTTTTAATTCTTGGATGATATCGCTTGGGATGGGCTCATCTAAATTAATTTTGGGGAGTATTCTTCGTAAAGCAAACATTGCTGCTTCTCGGCACACAGACATAATATCTGCTCCAACGAACCCATGTGAAATTTCCGCATATCGTTCCAAGTCTACATCCGGTTCTAATGGCATACCTCTGGTATGAATTTGAAAGATTTCTTTCCTCCCTCTAGTATTGGGAACCCGGAATTCAATCTCTCTATCGAACCTGCCAGGACGCCGTAGCGCCTCATCGAGTGCGTTTATACGATTAGTAGCTCCAATCACGATAACCTCTCCACGACCTCTGAGGCCATCCAATAATGAAAGCAATTGAGAGACCACACGTCTTTCTACCTCTCCCGAGGTCTCTACTCTTTTAGGAGCTATTGAGTCAATTTCATCTACAAAAATAATTGAAGGCGAGTTAGCTTCTGCTTCTCGAAAAATATCACGCAATCGTTCTTCACTAGCTCCATAGAATTTTGACATAATTTCGGGACCATTTATCGTAATGAAATGGGCGTTCGATTCTTGAGATACCGCTTTAGCCATTAAGGTTTTTCCCGTTCCCGAAGGGCCATAAAACAACACCCCTTTGGGAGGATCTATGTTTAATCGATGGAACAATTCGGGATGTTTGAGTGGTAATTCTACCATCTCTCGTATCCTTTGAATCTCTTCAGTAAGACCACCGACATCGTCATACGTGACCACTCCCCCTGATACGTTAAGTACTGCAACTCGTTTATTCACCTTGATTTGTGTATCTCTGGTGATCTTCACTATTTTTCCAGATGGCTTGGTATTTTCCACGATTAATCGTAATGTTCCAATGGTAGGGCGTTTTTTTCCGCCCATTTTAAATGGAAACATCTTCATTAATTCATTCATAGGATTTTCGGAATCTTCTTTTTTCACAAAACTCCCATATACGTCAACAATGTCTCCCAAAACAACTGGTTTATCGATTAATTTTCCTTTGATTGCCTCTGCTTGCCTTTTAAGGTCTATATTCGGTCGAGTGGGTGTTAAAATTACTTCTTCGGCTTCATATACCTCTGCGGATTTAATTTCCACATATTCTCCTATAGTTGCACCCGCGTTTAGCCTCTGAATTCCGTCTAACCGAATAACATTAGTTTCTCTGTCGTGTGGACTCGCGACTGCAATTCCCGTAGTCTTTTTCTTTCCTTTTATTTCAATTATATCACCAGTGTTCAAGCCAAGTTCCTTCATAGCTTCTTGGTCGATATAGCTTAAAGACCGTCCGCTTCTCTCCTTATCTAATCTCTCTATTCTTAAATTTGCAGTTTCCATGTTTTTTACAAAATAATAAATTATTTTAATTCCGTAAAGAAATAATTAATTTCAAGAAGTAAAAGTAAGGATTGTTTATTTTCTTTTTTGTTATAGGTTATAAAATTCAGTGTGACGGATCAATCCGCAAGGAGATTATAAACTTATAGTTTTAAGAAAAACGAACCTTGGAGATATTCTCTATATAGGTAAATAATAAATATTTTTATTCGTTATTTTAAGAAATTGATTGTCTCATTAATTCTATTTATCGGAATATTAGGCTCCTCTTGCTTACTATTTTATATCCTTATACAAGCTTCTTTAAAATCAAGACACACCGCCCCAATCCTTTCGAAAATATTTCTGAGTCTCGTGCTTTTTGTGTTTTATGTATTAGAATTTTCCGCGATACGATTTCTAATTGAATTAGGAATGGTAGAGAGAGTTAATTACGATCAATATCGATATGTTTTTGATATTTTTCTTGGAATGATCGGTTTTCATGTTATTATTGATTTAAAGGTCTTTGAAGATCATAAGAATTTACTCTGGAAATCTTTAAATTTTCTTATTGGAACAAATCTAATTACCGCTGTTTTCATCTTAACTTTATTCTTACCTTCTATACGAACAAATACCATAGGATTTTTATTTTTACTAAACACCGATGTTGAATTTTCCGTTCAAATACTTCTAGCAATTTCGAAATTATACGGGTTAGGCGGATTTTCTTTTTATCTCATTCAATTATGTCTCTTACTTTATAAGAGTAATTTGTATAAAAAAAGTACTTTAATACTTCTTTTTGGAAGCATTCTGGCATTTATCGATGCATTAATTACAATACCAGTTTTGGACGTTCTTTTTGATTTAGGTGGCAATTTTGTATTAGCTGCTTGGCTGGTGACCAATTTGTTTCTCATCGCCGCTCGTTTAAATCGGATTTCTTTCAAAATATTTTTGGATATTAAAGGTATTATTTTTGTGTTAAATAGCGGTTTACCACTATTCGCATTAAGTAATAAAGAATTGGATTCACATTTAGTAGGTGGAGCATTAGTTGGGATAAACGCAATTTTGCAGGAGATTTCTGGTTCTAAGAAAAACAAGATTAATTCCATAGATCAAGGTGAGAATAAATTATTATTCGCATTTGGAGATTATTGTTTCGTTATGCTAATGTCTGCAAAAGAATCAGAATTGCTTCTTTCTATGATAAAAGTCTTGCTAACTAAGTTCGAATCACAATATAAGGCATCCTTGAAGAATTTTAAAGGAGATACTAGCACTTTTAATTCTGCTAAGAATTTGGTGGATGATGTATTCTCAAACATTAAATGGCGCGAACCTCTGGAAATCAAATAACTCATTTTAAATCCAAATTGAACGAATTTCTTAAAAATTCTTTAAATTGGGTCTCAATTGCTTTATGAGATAAATTTTCATCCAACTTCATCTTAATAAACTGTTTTCTTGCTTTCAATAGCTTTTTTCTTTTTTTAAATTGCTTATGCTGTCGTAAAAATTCCCCAACTATCGATCGTGTAATAGAATCTAATTCTTCTCTGTAGTTTGTCTTTTCTGGGCTAGTGCTTTTTTCTTTTCCAGTTGGAGATATTTTCCTAAGCTGTTTATCTATATATTTAAGAAAATTGTATATTATCGGATCTATTTTAGAGACTTTGGACATATCGATGATCAGATCGGGAGATTCCCATTTATATTTATCGAACATATCAAATCTGTCTGCGATTGTACATATAACCTCGTTCGGGATTGGCTTGCCTCGCTTTCGATTCCATTCAAGACAAATCTTTAATGGAGTTGAGATATGTACAATAAAAAAGGGTAATCGTAAATTTATCGCAATCTCCTTTAATTCATGCCTCATACTGGTATAATAGTTAATATCATCGCTTATGACGATCTTATTTTCTTGAAGACTCGCTTTTATTTGCTCTAAGTTTTTTTTTCTTACAATATGTTCCTTTTCAGAGTCAAAAGATTCTCCCATCAAAGTAGATCGAATTATATCTGGATCAATAACCGCAACTTCATATTTCTTTTGCTCTTTGACGATGATTTTTTTTAATTTACGAGCAAAAGTTGATTTTCCCGACGCTGGTAATCCCGTCAAACAAATTAAAAAGTTATTAGTGAATTTCACATCATCAGCTCTTTTGAAATCGTTTTATTAGATTCTCTTTTTCTTTTCGAGAAAATGACTTGATTTCTAATTCACGATGCATGGCTTCTTTTCTGTTTGTGAATGATTCAAAATATTTTAATTGGATTTCCCTCCCTTTAGTGAATTGGGCACCACGATCGTTTCGATGCTCATCCAATCTACGATATAGGTCATTGGTATAACCTGTATAGTACATGCTTTTTCCATTCCGGGACAATGTCTCTAAAATATACACATAATACACATTAGACATGAATAAACTCTAATTGAATGTCTTTCTTATCTATATTAATTTTTAGGGTTAAGGACATATAATTTTTTACAT
>SHMW01000092.1 GCA_008080735.1 Promethearchaeota archaeon | reverse complement strand
ATTATAATTATAGATTGAAAAGATACTTGATATGACTACTGAAAATCAGCCCGAAAAAACTCCACTGATGGAACAATATGAACAAGATACTGGCAATTTAGCTGTTTGGAAAGGAGAAATCACTAATGGGTTTCAAAAGTGGAAAAAAAAGCGAAAAAAAGAGAATATAAAAGCTCAAAAAAAGGAAGAATTACAATATTTAGAAAAAGAAAAACGTAAGCTTCGAGAAGGATTTGATGAAGGGAAAAAAGCGGGGAAAGATTACGACCATCTTATAGTTGTTGAAAATCTTCATAAAACATATTTGCTTGGAACAACTGCGGTTGCTGCTCTACGAGGAGTAGACCTCACTATTGATAAAGGAGAATTTGTCTCAATTATGGGTCCCTCGGGGAGTGGGAAAACCACACTTTTAAATCTGATCGGTGGTCTTGATACGCCCACAAGAGGTAAAATTTTCCTTGAAGGAAGAAATATTTCTATGCTATCTGATAACGCTTTAGCTGATATTCGAAGGGATAGAATAGGTTTCGTATTTCAGTTCTATAATCTCCTGCCACAGATGACCGCCCTTGAAAATGTAATGGTACCTCTTCATTTCAGTGGCAAATTAAGTAAGAGAGGGAAGAAAAAACGAGCTATGGATCTACTTCAATTAGTAGGACTCGAAGAGAGAGCACATCATACCCCCAGTGAATTAAGTGGGGGGGAACAACAAAGGGTGGCGATAGCTCGTGCTTTTGCTAATGATCCCGCGATATGTGTGCTGGATGAGCCGACAGGGGATTTAGATTCAAAAACGGGGATTCATATTCTCAACTTATTAAGAGATCTTAACGCACGGGGCGCCACCTTTGTCGCAGTAAGCCATGACGCAGCCGTTTCAGAGTTTGCAAGTAGAACGTTACATATGCGTGATGGTAAACTCACTCATGAGGGGAAGGTTGGGGGATTAAAAGAAACAGATGTAATGGCCTTAAAAAGGAAAAAGGAGGCCGAAATAAATAAGGAAAAATGTAAAAGCAAAATTTTTCAATTTCTATTTAAAAACCAAGACAGAGATTCCATTAAAATAACGGAGATTCAGCAAAATATTCCTGAAGCAATTCTTAAGAATCTTCCAGAACATTTTAACGACATATTAGAAGAACTTGTGCAAGAAAACAATATAAATGCAAAATTGGTAAAAGACGAATTAATTTTAGTATAAAAATAGCTAGTTGGTCGTCAAGGCAAAAAATTCATCTAAGAACATTATGGTAAATATTAAGACAATTTTTAAATACGCATTCAAGGATTTAAAAACCCAAAAAGTCCGTACGATCCTTGGGACGATTGGTATATTAATCTCTGTCGGGTTGCTTGCTCTAGTATTATTTTTAGCTGATTCTATCTCAATGGGATTTGTTGATTATCTGAGTATAGATGCGGGAGACCAAGATCTCGTCATAACTGTTCGGCATTATAATGGTGAGCCATCTAATAGATCTTCTTTTTTTGCATATAATCCTATTATAGATGAGATTAGGACAACTACCTCAGAAGTCCAGTATTTTATCCCTCGGATGGAAGTTCAAGGAGATGTGAACATATCAGAGGGTTTTGGTACTCGAGACTTGACTGATTTCCAAGAAAGAGCACTCATCTCGGGAATAAACTTTTCTCTTGAAAGTCAAATTGGATTTGGTACTTTTCTAAAACCCGATGAAAATGAGGATTTGGGTTTAGAGGCTCTTACATCTTACAATTGTGCGATATACTATGGATTTAATGATGAAATAAAATACAAGGAAAATGAGACCATTCAAATCAATTTTATCATACGTCATGGGGATGAGGTGTATAGACCGACTAAAAATTTTACTATTCAATATATATTTGATTATAATTTGAAATGGCCGGCGAATTATCGTAATAAGAACTTGATTTGTGTAAATATAGAAACATTATATGAAATCTTTAGCGATGAAGTAGGTGAGAGTGTCGAGGGTACGTGTTATAAGTTGATATCATTATTCAGAGATACCGGCAATCTGTATGATATACGAGATGTAAGTGGTTCAGAAGAGCGGGTGGTAGCCATCGCAAGCTCTATTCAATTAGCAATAGGCTTAGAAGAGTATAATATAGAGTTGCCAAAATTAGAAATTCTTAGTTTTTCTGAGATTTTAAGCATGATATTTACAATAGCAATTGTCTTTGTCTCAATTATCGCTATGTTAATCTCAGGTATCCTCATTAATGGTATTTTAAAAACTTCAGTAGAAGAGAGAATTCGGGAATTTGGTATATTTCGTACATTGGGAGCGCATAAATATTATAACCTAGCAATTGTTATTTTACAGGGATTTTTGTTATGCAATTTTGGGACAATTTCAGGTATAGTATTAGCTCTCGTTGGAACACGGTTTCTGATAATACCCTTCGCAAATAGTATTCTGCTTTCTAATATAGCGATTTTAGGTGGGGCAACTTTAAGTTTTAATTTTACATTTTTCTCGATCCTCTTGGCATATTTAATTGGAATTAGTGTTGGGTTTGTAGTTAGCATCTCTCCTGCTGTTAAGGTAATGAGATTACAAATCATCGAATCTATCCATCCGTATCGTCATGAGGATACGTTATATAAACTTCAAAAGAAATCTTCTGTTAATATGAAACTCATTATAACGGGTATCATCCTTGCATTAAATGGAGGATTTATTTATTTAATAATTCCCAGAATTTTGATTTCTGCGGATTTAAGCTTAATGGCGGGAACGATGATTATAGTATTAATGATATTCCTTATTGGAGTCACTTTAGCAGGAATAGGGTTAATGCCTATCGTCTTAAAATTCATAATTGGTATTTTCAGACCAATTGCAAGACGATTAAAACAAGTTGTAAGAATATTTGTATATCGTTATCAGAGAAGAAACACAAGTACCATTATTATATTCGCGCTCTCTTTTTCATTTGTTATATTTACTTCCATTTTATTAGAAGACCTTTCTTCCACAGTACAGACAGGAGTTTATCTTAATTATGGGTCAGACTTATTGATAGAGTCTAATGGTTGGGAAGAAGATGAGGGATTCAGCGGCGGGATGTTTGGAGGCGGTGGTGGATTTGGGGGCTTTAGCACCTCAATTAATCTTCAGAATAGTGATAATCAAATAAATCCCGATAAAATATTTACCACAGATTTTGAAGAAGAATTATTAACTTTCAATGGAATAGAGCGGATATCATCAGTTTTAATAAGACCTTATCAATTGAACCAATTATATTCCCAAGAAGAGAAGGAATTTATGGTTGAAATTGGAGATTATGCGGGACTCTCGACTCAAGAGATCTCTTTGATTGGGATCGATGAAAGATATCATTATACGGTCGATAATAAATATTTAGAGCTCACACGTGGAGATATGAATACTGCTTTCCAAACAATTCAAGATGAAAATAAAATGTATTGTGTAATTTCCGAATCGATTGCAATTCAATCTAATTTTGATTTAGGAGATAAAGTCAGAATCGTAATTCATAGAGGAGAAGAAATCGAAAGATTCATTTTTACTGTTGTAGGAATGGCCTCGAGCATACCTGGATTTTCTCAAGAATTTACAGGTTCGGCAAGCACTGCTGGAAATGGTGGAGTGTTGGTTTCTCATGAGAACTATCTCAATATTATGGAGATCCCCGAACCGACGTGGGTTGATAGGTTTTTTATCAGATTAAGAGAGGACTATTTAGGATTATCGGGTAGCCTTGAAGAGAGTATTGATTCTAGCTATAAAGAGATTTATAATTATGATATTAATAATTTGGCAGAAACTGTTGAACGACAAGAAGCATCATTCTCTATTATGGATACCTTTTTCATGCTCATATTAGCGGCAACGGTAGTTATCTGTTTATTTGGACTACTTTCATCATCTTATTCCTCAATTATTGAGAGAAAGAAAGAAATAGGCATCATTAGGACCTTAGGGTTAAAAGGAAAAGAAATTAATAGACTTTTCATTTTGGAAGCTTTAATTATTATGTTAAGCAGCGGTACGGTGGGTGTCCTGGTAGGGTGGGCGACTGGGTGGTTATTCGGGTCGAGTTTGAGTTTATTAAGCAATATTCCATACCAATTTTATTTCCCGTGGACAAGTGTTATCACGATATATAGTATATCGGCACTATTTATTTATTTTGGAATGAAAATGTTATTGCGGAAAGCAAGAAAAAAGAAAATTGTGGAAATTTATAGAGAAACTATGTGAGAGGAGAGAAGAAAAATTATAAGAAAAAAATATTGTATGATATTGATAATTTTGGTATTGTTTCTTATCTCACCTTTATTCATTTATAATTTAGATATTTCTCACAATTTTAAGAATCATAATGATAATAAGATACATACATCTGATGTATCTGGTAATGATTTATATGCTGAGAGAATCAGTACGTACATCGGGGGAAACAAATCGCTACATAAACACTCATTACTCACTAATGACACAAATATCCTTAGAAAATTTGACACAAGTGATCCCGCGTTCTATAAATGCAATATTTTTATCAGTGCGTCTAATGGAATTCAGCCAGCATTATTTCCACTTCCATTGACAACAAGAAGAATTGAAGAGAATTTTGCTACTACCTTCAACTCATTTTCTGGGTTTTTATATTATGGAAAGGACTTATCTTCTACGCAAGCAGAACAGAGAGCTCAGAGAGCTCTGGAAATCATTAAAAGAAAGTTTCACATTGATATTATAAGGGTTAATTCATCGGATGGTAATTTTTTTCCTTTTATTGGATATTATCCCGAATGGAGTGTATTATTAGAAGAACTAACAACCAACATCCCAAAAGATGGGTATTGGAAAGCATTTGATGCAGATAGAATTATGAAAACAGAATATCATTCTAAAAACCATCTCTCTATCTCCTATGCGTTAATAAATAACCCTGATTTTTTCCAAGAACCAATTAGAATGGGTAATGATCAAATAGATTTTAATACTGGTGCTGCAACTTCACCATTTTTAGAAGTTGGAGGTACTCAAGATACAATAGACGAACTTACCACAATATTGGAAGAAAATGAGGACCTTTTCCAGAATGTAAGTTCACTTTTAGGAATTAATGAGACTATTTCTGATGAGGATTTAGAAGAGATAACTGATAATTTAAGCGGATTTTCGATGGAAAATGATTCTCACTACGCGATTATTGAAGTCCAATATGAAGGATTAAAAACGGGTTTTAGTAAAGTCAGTCAAAATGAATATATATTTGAATTATTTGATTCATTAGCTTATGATGAGAAAGATCTGGAGCCGAGTGAAAAGATATACAATAATTTAATGGGCGCCTCTCTTTCTGTCTTGGAAACCAACGTTTTATGCTCTGAGATTACAAGTATAACCCCAAAATACTCAAAATTCAATAGTCAGCTTTTAGATCAGCTTGGATTGATTTTATATCTAGCAAATATTGATTTTGATTTAGAAACTTTAGAAAATTATTCATTTGAACTTTTATTCAGGGATTATGCAGGTTTAAAAAGAAATTATGTAAATCCTGTGAATTTAGAAGATGAATTTGATATCATTAATTTTCTTCCCATGTTAGGATTCACCGGAATGGACTCATATCCGGGGGGCATTTTAGAACCATTAGAAGATTATAAATTAAAATATAAAATTAGAGATTCAGAACCTAATATTAATCTTGAAACCCAATTAATAGGAGAAAATGCTACATATGGGGCATACCGAGAGTTTGATTTTAATATTACTGCACAGAATGTAGGTAATGAAACTGCGTGGGGCGTACCAACTCCGATTCCTATTACCTTAGATGATATATTTCCAATTATGCTATATTTAGAAGGAGGAAATCCTCTATATGCAGAAGAATTTAAAGACAATATATGGACGGTTGTCGATAATCAATACTATGAATATGATTCTTTAGAAGAATTTTTTAATTTTGACAAAGACCCAAAAATCTTTTCTTTTGATACTTTTGGAGATGGAGCAACAGATTATTACTCTCCAAATCCTTTGAATATTACTAATTTATATCCCTATAATGAAAAAATGAATGAGGTTATCGATATCCTTGCCTCGCCAGGGGGATATCCTACTTTGATAATAAATTTAGGGATATCTCCAGATGATTTAAAGTCAATTTTCACAAATATTTATAGTGTTTGGAATGAAGAGAATTGGAAATTAGAGTCAAGTGAAAAAATATCCTACATATCTGAAAATTATTCCATCGCTAATTTAGATTCATTCACCGAATTTAATTCGATCAATTTTACCATTGATGCTGAAGAAAATCTACCAAATATAGTTGTTGGAGATCAATATGGTTCCACAACACCAAAAATGGCATTAACGAATGATAATGAAAGCTGGATTATTCTTTCTGAACAAGAAGATTTAGAGCAACAAGTTGAAATACAATTCTTAGCCTCAAATGAAACTTCTATTGATTTAGAAAACCACTCAATTGACAGAGTGTCTCTTGAAATAAATCTTACAGATTCTGCTGGAGGAACCCAATTTGAGATTTTTGATTTTGAGTCAGAAGAATTTGTGAATTTACAACCTTATTTAAGTACAATCGAAAACCAAACGCGATTTTATTCCATTATTAAATATAATGAAAGTATCAATTGGATTTTTAATAAACCCAATCAAGGAGATTACACCTTGCTATTTCGAATTAGAAATCAAGATTCTGAGCAATTTAACATCTCAATTCAAAATATTAATATCATTCTTGAGGATCGAGATATTAATCCATACACCATACAATCCAATTTAAAGCATTGTTCAGAAAGCGAAAATATAAGATATTACTCTTATTCAAATTCTATTACCCTCTCTACTGAAAATATGGCTTCATTGGTCAGTTATGCTAGTATAACGAAAAATTTTGCGGTTGTAGGGGAAAAAACAAATTATAGTTTATCAATTAAAAATATTGGTTCGGAAACCGCCCATAATATAAGCGTGGAAATACCACTTCCAGGTATCATCTCAAACCAAAAAAATTTTTCAATCAAAGATAATCACCTTCTGATGGAGATTGAAAAATTAGATCCTTTAGACCAAGTTAATATAGATTTCCAATTTAATATTCCAAATACAGGACAATTCGATGAGACGAAAATTCAATATAATTCTACCAGTAGGATAAATTTTGAAAATGATAGTATAAAAATGCTAAAATCCAATCCCGATTATGAATTATTTATAGCATCTATCGATTATATTTTTGAAATTCCTTATCTGTATGTTTTAGACATAGGTTTAAATACTTCAGTCTCTAATCCAAAAATTAACGAATCATTTAATATCACAATTAATATTAAAAATGTGGCATTCCCAGGCTCAAATATCAGTCAAATTAACATATCTATGTCTGATCAGTATGGGGATCTAGAAAGGCAAGATTATGGTGTTGTAGCTTTTGAAAATATTTTATATCATGAAATAAAATCCTATAATATCACTCTTAATAAAACTGATTGGAAAGGATATTTATACCCTGCTATAAATTTCATTACAAATCAGGATAGTGGTTTAATTAAAATTAAAAATTCAAATGTTCTCCCACTTGGTTTTATTAATTTCTCCATTACCAAAATTGCCAACCTTAATGAAGTAGAGGTAGGCGACACTATATTAATAAATATAGAAATCAAAAATGAGGGAACTATTTGTATTAAAAATGTTAATATTAATGATATGTTAGGGTTCCCCCAAGAGGGATTTTCTCTTATTGAAGGTAAATTAATTTTCAAAATAAATGTATTACATCCAAATCAATCCTTATCTTTTAATTATACTATACGCGCAAACTCTCAATCTCTTTCGACCCTCCAGAGTGCTTCATTAGAATATTACTATTTACATCAAAATACATCATATTCAAATCAATTGCAAATAAAAGTTACATTACCGAACAGCACACAATATTTATTTCTTTTAATTCCAATGAGTGTGGCATTAGTTTTAATCCTCAGTTATGGAATTTATCAGAAGAGGCGTAGGCAGAAAATGCAAGAAATTCAGCGAAATGAGATGAGAATATTGCATTTAGCTTCCAGAGATTCTATTTTAAAAATTGATACTTCTTTAAAGGAATTTCTCACCACAAACAAAACTAATCATTCTTTAGATAAATCCAGTGGATCCCATGGGTCAGTGGAGGTGAAAAAATGAAAAAAGATTATAATAAATCTCTAATTATGCTACTAATTATTCTGCTCTCGAGTTTCTTAATGTCGATCCCTAATGATAATAAAAATATGAGTACCAGAAATCCAAGCATAAAGGAAATCATAAATCTCAGCGGAGATGCAAATCAATATAATCCAAATCTAATCGTTTTTTTTGAAAATGAGACCTATGACGCCATTAGCATCGAAGATCGATTTGAATATTACGGGGGGAACATCTCTGGAAGATGGAATGGAGACTTTGACTCATTTAGTGGATTTTATGGGATTATGCCATTAGCAGAAAATGCGAGTGCTTTTGAAGATGAGATCGATCTCAGTATCGAATGTCATATAGAGCCAAATGGCATTGTCCAAGCCCAAATGAATTATGCTTCAATACAATCAGGTGCTCTTAATCTTTCTGGGTATATTGGAGGATATAAAGGACTAAATGATGCATCTATTGCTTTATTAGATACAGGTATCGATGATACCCATGAGTATTTATCAGGAAAAGTAGAAGAGAATATTAATTTCATCGATCCAGGGGGAGACACCAATGATGAGAATGGGCATGGAACTTTCCTATCTTCCGTGATTTCTGGAAATGGAACATATCCGTTTAACTCTACAAATCCGATTGATCTCCATATTTCAAAAAAATTTAAGCATTCAGAAATCCATGGAACTGGTTCGGAGAGCGGCAATTACTCAATAAAACTAGCAACATTTAATGTTTCGAGAGCAAATTCTGTAATATTCTTTAATTCTTCATGGAGTTTAATCGATGAAGGGGTAGATGAGGTATGGTTTGAACTATGGTCTGATGGAGAGTTGATCAATTATACTTTTAATGAGCTTGAAGATGTAAATAGAGTGTTTACTTATCAAGTTCCAGAAGAAAATTTAGGTTTATATGATCTGAAGGTAAAATATCATAAAATATTAAATAAAAATCCCTCGTTTTCGGTGGATTGTGTTGGAGAATTTTTTCCGGAATTCTACGTTTCTAATTATCTTTACTTCAGTGGAATAGCAAACAATACGAAATTACTCAATTATAAGGTTCTGAATGAGACTGCCCAAGGCAAAATGTCCGATATAATATCCGCTCTTTCAGCAGTTATACAAAATAGAACAATACATAAAATTGTGAGCGTATGCCTCTCATTAGGAACATATGAAACTGAAATAAATGCTTTAAATCAAGTAATCGATGAGGTGACTGAAAATGGGATATTGGTGGTAATTGCTGCGGGGAATTATGGGATTGATGATTTTGAAACTCTTAATTCTTTAGCGCAAAATAATAATGCTATTGTAGTGGGTTCGATAAATGATCGAGACCAAGTGACCTCGTTTAGTTCAATGGGTAAAAAAATTGGAGATAGCATAATAAAACCCGATATTGTCGCTCCAGGAGGGAGTAAATTGGATCAATCTCGAACGATTTTTAGCGCTGATGCAAATACTAATCTCTTAACGAGTAATTATGGGACCTCTATATCAGCTGCGATTGTGTCAGCAGCGATTAATATTCTCATTGAAGCTAAATGGGATGATTGGGCAATTTGGGATGGATCAAATATAGCTGAAAGGATTAAGATCATAAAAAATGCTCTTTTTATGACAGCGACTGAGACAAATCAAAATAGAGAAGATGATCCAAATACAGAGATAATAGAGAGCCAAAATCGCTTTTCTCCTCCATTATATTTGGAGGCAATAAATTTGACGTCTCGAGCCGGTTTAAAAGATGAGCATGAAGGATATGGAAGGTTGAATATTGATGCTGCTGTAGATTCATTAATCAAAACGATTTCTCCTGGTTTAGAATATTATGATTTTTTGTCTAGTTCTTCGGAGAATCCATTAGGAACACACGCATTCGCACGTCAAGTTCAATTAGTTGAGAATCGTCAATATCTTTTTAATTTAACAGATGTTGAAGAAGGTGCGGTTTTTGATATTTACTTGTATTCCAATCAATCAACGCAATATGGAGAACCCGTTTTACTAGAATCTTCTCGGAAATCCTTTGGAGTCTATAATTATCTGTATTTTACCCCTGAAAAGAATGAAACCAATCCCTATATTGTTATTAAAGCGATAAATGGAGAGGGTAATTTCACGTTAAACATTTCTGAGGTTAACAATTCATTTGATCCATCATTGAAGATTCCAGAGATTACATATAATGGGAAATCAAAAAATACCACGGTATTAAGTCTGAGTGAGAGAGAAGGGGATGAACCAAAAAAGAACATTACATTAGATAGGTATAAATTTTTTATCGAGTATCTTGATAATGATTCGGCAAATGTACCGCCTCAAGGAGTTTATGTTTGTATTCCCTCCTTATCAAAGAATTTCTCAATGTCCCAAAGTAATGTAGCCGATCAAAATTATACAGATGGTGCGATATTTGAAAGTGAAGAAATAGAATTACCCATTAATCAGACTTACAATTATTATTTTTACGTAAGAGATGGGGAAAGGGAAGATTATTTTCCATCTGAAAGCACTTATTTAACAATTGATATTTCAAATCCACAAGTTATTAAGAAATTTCAATATAAGCATCATTTTAATGATGGATTAGACAATTGGACAATAGTGGGCCCTGGATGGGATATATTACAGCAGAACAACCAAAACGATGACCGATCGGTTCTTTATATGAATAATTGGAGTGCGGTGTATTTTGGAACATATCACAATTACCCGACTAATTATACATATCAACCAACCGTAATTGGCGAGTATAGCAATGGTTCATTCATAAGTCCATATTTTGACCTAACAAATTTGGAAAGTAATGTTAATCCCATCTTAGAGTTTGGATGTAGAATAAGTATTAACGATGGGGACTATGTTGATCTGCTCATTAATGTTAATGGATCTGGATGGGAAACACCTCCATTGAAAACATATACTAATCTTGAATCAGATTGGATTTTAGAGAAGATAAACCTAAGTGAATACAAAGGAAACTATGTTAAATTAAAATATGAAGCAGATTTAGATGATTCTCCGGATTTAATTAACTATAAAGGATTTATTATTGATTATATTTCAATAAATAATTTTACAAATAGTAATTCTCCTCATATATATTTCAACATTAGCGAGAATGTTCAGTACAGTTCAGATTTGAAATATCAGAAAATTAAATTTTCTTTGGATTACTTTGATACGGATAATAATTATCCGGAATTTGTTTTTCTTGAAATTGATAATAAGAATTATTCTATGATTAATTCATTTGGAGATTGGAATGCAAGTTCAATCCTATCTAATGATATGGGAATATGTTTTACAAAATCTTTAACCCTCGAAGATGTTTCAAACCGATCTTTTAGGTTTTTTATCTCAGATGGAAAAAATATAAATTCAAGTCAAGTTTACAATAAAGACAATTCATTAATATCATTTTCGATTCCAAACAGTCTTTCTTACAACATATATCAAAAAACCACACCGATTGGCTATTTATTTAATGAAACTTTAGATAATTTTTATGTTGCAGGAACTCCAGTCCAGAAAGAAAATTCCTCTTGGCTTCAAAACGATAATACTTGGCATACCATAAGGAAATTATATAGGAATTATTTATATGGGGGGAGAGCTAATCTTTTCAATTCTCAGGAAAGAGGATACGGAAGGAATTGGGAAGCTGAATTAATAACAAAACCAATTGAAATTGTTTCGAATAAAAAAGTGTTTCTACAATTTAATTATGAGATTGATTTAGAATTTCAAGGGGAAAATGGAGGGGATATGGGTGTTGTATCCCTTTCAAATGATTATGGAGAAACATGGTCTATTTTAAAGACCTATGATTCGAATGAAAATACCGAGGAAAAAATAGATATATCAGAAAAAGTAGGAAATGTGGTAATGATAAAATTTACTCTAAAAACAGACGATAATCTTGGAGCTCCACCAGGTTTTGGATGGCTCCTATCAGAGATATATGTGGGCTATGATAGAGATAAAGATAATATAGATCCTATTATTTCAGCCATTAATCCTTCGGAGGGCGAAAGAATAAGTTCATTAACAAATGTTCAGATAAATCTTACCGATAACATAGAGATAGATCTCTCCGAGTTGATAATTCTTATTGATGGAACATTCTATTCGCCTGAAAATCTTAATTACAATAATGAAACAGGCCTCTTGGATTTTGATTGGAATACGCTCGATTATAATGATGGGAAACATTCAATTAAGATAATCGCTTTCGATGCTAATGGAAATTCTGCTGAATTAGAATTAACTTTAATTGTAGATAATATGCTTATTAAGTTTCTAAGGTGGAGTCCGTGGCTTATTATGGGAATTCTTATTCTCATTTCAATCTTTTCTGCTTATATATATATTAACCATAATGATATAAGTTTAGTTGATAAAGTCAAGGGAATATATAAATCAAGATCATCGAATTTTGACGGAGATGAGGATAAAGTCATTAAAAAGATAAGAAAATTAGAATCTTCCCATCTCGACCATCCTCTAACTCTCTATTGTAAATATTGCGATTCTTGGTTTTATTCAAATAATTTTGATATCATATGTCCTTCTTGTGGTAGGGATCAAATATATGCCGCATATAAGTGTCTAAGCTGTGGGAGATGGTATTTCAAAGATGAACCAGGGGAATATTACTGTAAAACATGTGATGGAGTAAAATTAATTAGACGAGACAAAGAAGAGGTTCAAGAAATTATTGGAAAAGAAAAAAGAAAAGTATTACAAGAATTTGAAGGTGAAAAAGCTGAAAAACATATTGTTTAAACAAATTAAAAATCATATAAAATGAATATTAAACATCTAATTTACAAGGTAAAACTAAGGTTAAAATTTCAAGTCCTAAAGCATTCTTGGCTTGATATGAAAAGGCAAAAAGCAAAAGCGATATTTGGAATTGCTGGTATAGCGATATCGCTCTTTTTGTTGACTGCAATAGGTATGATTAATAATACAATCTCTTACAATTACATTGAAATAGCAGTTAATACCACCGGAGAAGCAGACATAATGATCTCCAGAACAATTTCTGCTGATCTGACTTATGACCCTTTTTTTGATGATCAAATCATACAAGATAATTTGCAAAATATTGATGGGGTTGAATCCTTTTTTCCAAGAATTACAATGTTAACTAAAACTACTTCAGATAATGTCAACGGAACAGCAAGTCTACAGATGTATGGTATGGACTTCGAAGCAGAATATCAGAATGGAAATATGGGTGATTTAATTATTGTTAACGAAATAGGTCAGAAAACTGATAAATTATATACAGAAGAACCGAATTCAGATGAATGCGTAATCCTTCAAAATGTTGCAGAATTATTAAACGTTTCTAAAGGAGATTCAATTCATTTGACGTATCAACATTATGAAGAAGATTACATTATAGCTGAAATTTGTGAACAAGAGAGGAAATTTTTGGAATTCGAAAATGCTTTGATCTTGTTGAACTTGGGAGAAGCCCAGAGTTTTTTAAATAGATCGGGACAGATTAATTTCATTTATGGGACGATAGAAAATCCACAATTAGTATACGATTCGAGTAATATTGATTTAACAACCCGTAGATTGCGTATAATTGGGTCAGGTATACAAGATCGACTTGATTTGAATGAATATAGTGTCTCAATGCCAAAATTAGAGGAATTAGAGCAAGGAGAATTCCTTTTGATGGGTGCGACAGTGATATTTTGGTTTATTATAATGCTCTCAATGCTAATTACAGGCATTTTGATTAATTCTATTTTATCCACCTCCGCTGAGGAGAGAATTCGGGAATTTGGAATCTTACGTGTGGTAGGCGGAAAAACCAAGTTCCCAATTAAAGTAGTTTTATTCGAGGGGTTATTATTAGGCACTATTGGCTCCATAGTCGGAATAATACTTGGTTTGTTCTTAACTGAACCGATTGCTCGCCTGTTTTTAAGTTCATATAACTTTGGTGGTCTTTCAAACATAGAATTTGTCATACAACCCCAGACAGTTTTTATTGGATTTTTAATTGGAATATTTGTAAGTTTAGGAGTATCATTAATACCAGCATTAAAAACTTCGAAAAAAGACATTATTAAGTCGATAACCCCTTTCCAGACAGAAGAAGAGGGTTGGGAAGTAAAGAAAGAGAGTAGTGTAAAAACGAAAAGTATTCTGGTTGGAGTATCTATATCGACTATAGGGATGATAATTTTTATTTTAATGCCTAGAATATTTACTACAGGAGATTTTATGCTCACTGCTGGGCTCTTTATCGGTTTATTAGCAGCAATTCTAATAGGATTAGTACTTACTTCTGTTGGAGTCATTCCTTTAATACAAAGAGTATTTTTAGGTATCATTTCACCATTTATAAAAAAATATAGTCATATAATAAAGATTTCACTGAAAAGGTATAGAAGACGAAATACAAGCACAATCGTTATGTTTGCAATTTCATTCTCCTTTATCTTTTTTGTTACGAGTTTGGCAGAGATGGAAAAAGAAAATACCACCCTTACATTAAAATTTCAATATGGGGCAGATCTGGTAATGATAAACGAAGGAGGAGAAAGTGTTGAGAGTTCAATTACCATGGATATTATAAATGATTTAAAAAAGATGGATAGGATTAATGATATCGCTATTGCCCTTCATAATACTATAGATATCCAAAGAGCAATTGCGGCTGCTTACGATTTCAGCGAGGGAACAGCAATTATGGATGAAGAATCTACCCAACAATTATTTCAAACTATATTCCAATATTATATTGGAGAGGAGCGCACTAAATACATAGTGCATGCTGCCGACATCCCTAATAAGGATGAAGTAGAAGCGGGATTTATAGGTATAAATCAAGATTTCACCAATCTTATCGATAGAAATTTAATTATTTGGAGCAGTTTGGGCAGTAATTTTGAGTATTCTTTCAATGAAATGTTGGCTCATAATGATACATGTATCATTTCAAAAGCTATAGCTGATCGGTTGGGAGTTCAAGACGTTGGGGAACGAATCAGACTCACGTTTTATGACCCTCAAGTAGAAAATGATCCCGGAAACATTACTCTATTCCGAGTTGTAGGAATTTCAGGTGGAATTCCCGGCTTTTGGAATTTTAGATCTTCGTCAATGGCCGCCAATGGAGGCGGTGTTATGGTTTCTTTAGAAAATTATATGAGATTAATGGATGTTAAAAATCCTGGAGATCCTGAGATGATAGTAGATAAAGCATACATAAATCTAAAAGATAAGTCTGAAAAGAATGTCCAGGAATTTAAAGATGATATAAGAACAGATTATGATGAGTCTGAATTTACTATCGATGATGCGATTACGAAAATTAAATTAGTAGAAGAGATGACGGAACAACAGAGTGCCTTAATGGAAATAATATTAATGTTTACTATTATAATTTCGATTTTTGGATTAATAAGTTCGATGTATGCGATAATGATGGAGCGAAAATTTGAAATCGGCATTCTTCGAAGCATGGGATTAAAAACACGGAATGTAAGGAATATGTTTTTAATAGAGAGTATGATTTTAATGCTTTCAGCAGGAATAATGGGAACAATATTAGGTTCATTCTCAGCATATTTATTAGAAACGAATATGGCGTTGTTAACTGAGATGCCAGTAATCTTCACGATTCCGTATGATACTTTACTACGTGTATTTTTGTTATCTGTCGGGGTTGGAATTGTTGGAATGTTTATAGTACTCCTTAGGTTAAGCAGACAAAGTATTATGGACATATTTAGACAGACATTTTAATTTCCACTTTTCCTTTTATATCAGCTTCTCTTTTATTGGTTTTTATTAAGATATTGGATTAATTTATCCAATGCTTTCCCTCTATGAGAAATTTGATTTTTATGCTCTAAACTTATTTCAGCAAAAGTTTTGTCAGGAAAGCCTTCCGGAATAAAAATCGGATCAAATCCGAAACCTCCAGAGCCTTGCGGTTTCTCGCTCACTCTTCCTTCTACCCGACCTTCAAAGTATATGTCTTCATTTTTTGGTTCAAAATATAGAGCAATAATAGAAGAAAAGTGTGCCCGAGATCTCTCAAAGTCATCGATAAGTTTTACTATTCCCTCACAACCAATAGTTTTAAACACATAAGAAGAATAAACTCCCGGAAATCCATTTAAGGGTGAATCGACAAAAAAACCAGCATCTTCGATGAAGAACGAGCCTTCCACACGATCTTTTACACTATTTAATTTTATTTTTGCCACTTCTTGAAGAGAATCCGCTTGTATTTCCGATGGACTAAGATTTTGCTGTAATAATTGATAATCAATTTCCTTCTGTTCTAAAATTTGTTTTATTTCCGTGAATTTATGAAAATTTCCAGTTATGAAAGAAAGCGTACGTTTATTCTTTTTCATATTTTTTATAATAT
>SHMW01000091.1 GCA_008080735.1 Promethearchaeota archaeon | reverse complement strand
GCTAATCCCCGATTTTATCGAAATGAAGAAGCAAAACTTAGAAAACTCCATAGAGAAGTAAGCCGAAAGAAGAAGGGATCGAATAACCGAAATCGAGCCAGAAAGAAGTTAGCTAAGTTATACGAGAAAATCAATAATCGAAAAAAGGATTGGATGCACAAGATGACACATCTCCTTTCCGAACATTTCAATTGCGTGATCTTGGAAGATTTGAACATCAAGGGGATGCAATCGTTCAATTCGGGACTCTCTAAATCGGTGAGTTTAGATTTTTCGTGGTATCAGTTTGTATCTACTCTGGAGTATAAAATGGAACAAAAAGGAAAGCATTTAGTCTTGATAGACCGATATTTTCCGAGTTCTAAACTATGTTCCGAGTGTGGATATAAGAATGAGATATTAGAGCTAAGTGATAGAGAATGGACTTGTCCGAATTGTAATGCTCATCACGATAGAGATATAAATGCGTCCGAAAACATTAGAAAGAAAAGTTTTAAGAAATTAGAAGAGGAAAATATTACGATCATGAGTAATGATGAGTCTGCCGTAGGGACTACGGTTAATGCGTTTGGAGAGAATGTAAGACTGATGTTAGGTCAGCAATTCTCGATGAATTACGAATCCACGCCCTTAAGGGCTTGGTAGTTCAATAATGATCTATTAGGAAATATTATAAACTTTTTTGACCTAAGTTTATACAAATTTAATATCTAATCAAAAAATTTTAGTCGATTTAAAATGAGTGAACTCGAGGAAGTAAAACGCGAAACAGGATCGAAAGACCGTTTCTTATTTGGAATGCCGAGATTAGGAACATCCATCATATTGGGAATAGAAGGGTGGGCAGTCTTTACCCTTTATACTACAGGTTATGGGTTAAATGAATTTCAAACAGGATTTGCTTTAGCTATGGGGTATTTAACCATCGCAGCATCTCAATTTCTACTTGGTTGGCTAAGTGACGCAAGATATACGAAATTTGGCAGAAGAAAACCATATCTTTTTATCTTTGCCCCCATCTTAGGAATTTCTATAATATTTCTCTTACTTCCTAAATTAATACTCCCAGATTTAAATGATAAAACTGCTCTTTTTTTATGGTTATTAATATGGGATATTCTATTTAGGGCGAGTTATGCGGTGACCACTCCCTATCAAGCATGGATGGCAGAAGTTTTTAGTGTCAATGAACGGCCCAAAGTCTCACAAATTCAGAACACCTTTAATTATATTGGAAATGGTATAATGTCTTTATTTTCATTACTTATATTAACAGATTACGTGGAAAAATTAGAAACAGATATCAATACAGCGATTCCAATAATTTTTTCATTGCCTGTTATCATATTTGGGATACTTACTATTGTATTATTTTATTTAGTCGCTTTTTTTCTACCTACGGAGCCTAAATATGAAATAAAGACAAATATGATCGAAAATCTCAAACGAATTATACAGAATAAAAACTTTATGCTGATTATTTTTATGGTTGGTATCTCTGGGTTGGCTTGGACTATGATTACGAATACAATGTTAAAATATACCGAAGAAGCACTCAATCTAGGGGGGACAGATTATCTTATCGTAGCAGTCTTTCTACTAGTATTTATATTCATCTTTCTCTATTTATGGAGAAGATCTATTGATAAAAATGGAAAGAAGCCTACTCTTCTGTATGTGTTTCTTATAGCAGCCGCATTTCTGCCCATTACGTTAGTTGGATTAATTCCTATGCCATCATATCTCATTTTTGGAATCATTTTCATAATTGGCATCGGTGCTATACTTGGAGGATGGTTTTTATTTCCTTATATTGTTTATGCTGATGTAGCTGAGGATGATGAGAAAAAGACTGGAGATCTAAAAGCAGGCATATATACGGGGTTTCCATCAATTATTTTAAATATTTTTCAAGCTGCTGGAGTATTTCTTATTGGTATAATTCTTGAGATTCCATTTAATTACAATCCAACTCCCACTATCACACCATATTCTATAGGAATGGTTTTATGGGGTCCTATCGCTTCGGTCGTTCTAATCATCGCATATTTCTATACGAAAAAATACGTGACCTTGGATTTCGAGTGGGAAAAGCAAATCAAAATCTAATTTCTTTTTTTTTATTCTACTTATTTCTTTTTAAATAGCAGAAATTAACAAGGGATTGATTAAATTATAAATACGATTAATAAAAAAGAAGAAATAAAAAAATTAAATCAAATATATCAACTATGCCCTTAAAATCTTCGATCTTTCGCAATTATTTTGACGTTCAGAGCTTCTGGACCCTTTTCTTCGCCTTCATTCTCCTTTAATTCAAATTCAACTTCATCGCCTTGATCAAGTTTTTTAAAGCCCTGCATATCGATATTCGAATAATGAACAAAAACATCTTCTTCTTGATCCTTCACCGCTATAAATCCATAACCCTTTCTGTAGTCAAACCACTTCACGAAACCTTGTTGTACGTCATTACTAGCCACAATAAACCGCCTTAATTAACTCTTATTATATTTTTCATTTATGTTTTAGTAAACTTAAATAGAAAAATCTATGTTGATTTTTAAATTTTGATTTTAAAATGAGCATTAGAAGGCAAAAGCAATAATAAGATAAAGTATCAAAAACTATTTCATCTATTAATGAGTATTTTCGAGAAAGTATTAGAGATTTACACCCACAGATACCTCTGTAATCCGTGTTTAGGGAGGATGTTTTCCTTATTGGGGACGAATACCACCAACAAAGAACGAGGTGCCTCATTACTCCTTTCAATAACAATGGAAAACCACCAAAAATTATTATCTGGAGCTGTAAATGAGAGAGAGCAAGCAATTAGACATTTAGAGATACTTGGCAAGAATGCGAACTATGATGTGGCCCTAAAAGTCCTGAAAAAAGAGGGATTTACAGTTTTTCAAAAAAAAACTGAATCAGAATGCTATTTATGTAAAAATATCTTTAAGAATTTAGAAGATTATGCGCAAAAAGCCCAAAAAAAGCTCTCTGATATTGAATTTGAAACTTTACTAGTGGGTACAAGTCCCGAAGCTGAAATAGTTAATAAGGAAGATAAATTCAAGTCAAAACTTCAATTAATTGAGGCAGAATCGTTTAAATCCCATTTCAATAGAGAAATAGGTAAAATACTTTCTGAAAACCTTCAAAAGGAACCGGAGTTTCAATATCCCGATATCACAATAATATATACTGTCGGATATGATTCTTGTTCGGTTCGCTTACTCATTAGGTCTCTTTTTATTTATGGACGATATAAAAAATTAATCCGAGGAATTCCTCAAACAAGATGGCCTTGCGGAAAATGTAATGGGAAGGGCTGTGAAGATTGCGATTTTACGGGTAAGCAATATCAAACCAGTGTTGAAGAATTAATAAGTCCAGAATTTATAAAGTCAGCAGAAGCAGAGGGATCTAAATTTCATGGAGCAGGAAGAGAGGATATTGATGTAAGAATGCTAGGGTCTGGGAGACCTTTTGTCTTGGAACTCATCAACCCTAAGAGGAGATCTTTAGATTTGGAAGCAATCAGAAGAAAAGTTAATTCCTTAAATGAAGGCCAGGTCGAAATCAATGATCTAAGATACAGTGATAAAAAGGAGGTTGTAATCATAAAAGAAGAGTCAGAAAGAACACAAAAAACCTATAAAGCTTTGGTCAGAGGGGAAAAAAATATAGATGAATCTACTTTCCAAGAAAATATGAACCTCGTTAAGGACACCATGGGGGAAGAAGTATTGGATCAACGCACTCCCAATCGAGTATCTCATCGTCGAGCAGATAAAGTTCGCAAAAAACGAATCTACAAAATTGAAGGTGTCTATTTAGAGCCCGATCTTTACGAGTTTCAAATTAAAACTCAAGGAGGCACATACATAAAAGAATTGATAAATGGAGACGAGGGAAGAACTTCACCTTCTTTAACCGAAATTTTCAATATGCAATTATTTTGTGAAGAATTGGATGTAATAAATATTGAATACTAATCGGGCTAAAAACTAAAATATATAGGCTAAAAGAGAAAAACCACAAAATAAATAAATTATAGTACATATACAAAAATAATAAACTATAAGGATCGAACAACTATGGCTTTAAATAAAGGATACCGAAACTCTACGCGAAAAATTTATAGAAAGAAAGTTCGACAACGAGGAATAGGGTCAATAGATAAATATTTGATTGATTATGAAATAGGGTATAAGGTCGATATTATTGGAGATCCTTCTAAACAAAAGAGAGGCCTCCCTCATAGACGATATCATGGACGGACAGGTGTTATTACAGGTATACGAGGTCGATGTTTTGAAGTGGATGTCAAGCTTGGGAACTCAAAGAAGACAATCATAGTTGGGAGAGAACATTTACGACTAAATTCTGCTTCTAAATAATAATAGTAATTGTATATGTAAATACGAGTTATTGTGATTCAAATGTTTGGGCGAAAAATAGACGAGAAATCGGTTTCCATACCTGAGGTCAATAAAATGATGGAAGACATAAAGGAGAGAATTGAAGAAATTGACCCAGAAGAAGGATTATCGCATTTTCAAGAAATTACTTTTAATTATGTAAATAAGTTTTCAAAACTCTCTGAAAAAGATGCGGTCAAAATTAAAAATTTCTTGATGGATAAATATGATATTGAAGAAATTTATACTATTAATATAGTAAATGTTGATCCGAAGACAGTACCCGAATTAAGAATGATTTTGGAAAAAAGTTATGCAGGTAAATCATTGAGCGATGACCAATTGCAAGAAATACTTTACCAAATCGAAGATCTGAAGTCGTCTTAAAGTTTAATAAAAATATAATTTTTTTAATCTAGAGAGATAGAATATAATTAGTCGAAGAATTTATATTCATAGATAATTTAATTAAAGAATGACGTCCTTTCTATTAATCGAAGATTTAAATAATTAATAATAGTTATGGGATATACAACATTAAAATGGATTAAGAGAGTGGGTAAACAAGATGAACAGAAGACCAAGAGATCGATACAGAGGAAAACCTCGACGAGGCTCTTATCGAAAGGGTCCTCGCAAAAAAAGACAGTTTATCAAACGAGAGCGCGATGTGATAATCTTAGATCTGATGCCACATGGACATGTCAGTGGCGAAAAACCCAGTTGGGCACGAGCCCCTCTCGCACAAGTTCTCACTTTTCCTGATTTTGTTCTTTATGAAGTTAAATACAATCGAGATTCAAATATTAAAGTCCAAGAAAAGGACACCTATGAAAATTTTAGAAATGCAAATAAATTACAAGAAGTTGTCAGAAAAATCGATTATGATGATTTAACTAATACTTCTAAGGCATTAATTCAATCTGTATTGGAAACGGAAGTAAATAATTATGAAGATTTATTTATTCGCTTTTTCAACAATTCTACATCAATAACCCCCAGACTTCACGCTTTAAAACTCATTCCCGGAATTGGACAAAAACACATGTGGGAAATATTGGAAGCACGGGATAGACAAGAATTTGTCACTTTTCAAGATATTTCCGACAGAACAAGTATCAGTAATCCCGGAAAACAAATCGCTTTAAGAATTATAAAAGAGCTCCAAAGAGATGTGAAGTATTATATCTTCAGTAAGACCAAAAGGTACGAGTAGCTCATTCCAGTATGAATAAAAAAGACGTAATATCTATTTTAAAAAATCTTAGAATTTCTCCTAAAAAACACTTAGGTCAAAATTTTTTAATTAATGAGCTTACCACTTCTAAAATTATAGAGTTTTCCAATATTTCTGAGGATGATATTATCTTAGAAGTTGGTTCAGGATTAGGTGCACTGACCGAGAAGCTAAGTGGTGTTGCCCAAAACGTATATGCCTATGAAATTGATGCTAACTTATATAGGTATCTCTCTGATAAATTTGCGAAAAGACCTAATGTACAAATTATACATCAAGATATTCTAAAGGCGGAACTGCCCCCACATAATAAGATAGTTTCAAACATCCCTTATTCTATCACTGGACCCCTATTAGAAAAAGTATTTTTTAAATCAAGTCCACCTAATGGCAATTTGGTCATTGAAAAAAGTATTTCGGACAGAATTTTTTACAAGAAAGAATATCATAATTTCTCGCGTATTACTGTGAGTGTAAACTCTTTTATGAATCCGATTAAAAGGGTTCAAATATCTAAGAATTCTTTTTATCCTCGACCCAAAATTGATTTATCCTTAATAAAACTTAAACCCAAGAAAGAACTCCCTCCTTTTTTAGAAGAAGAGTCAACAAGAGACTTCTTCTTAAAATTTATTGCGGGAATAATGCCCTATAAGAATAAAAATCTCTCAAATGCTATAGGATTATTCCTAAAAAGATTTAGGTACTCTGATAGTGATAAAAATCAGATTAAAAGAATCTTGAAGGAGATCCAGTTAAAAGATGGAAAAACTTTTCAATTAGAACTTGATAAATTTCCGGAATTAGCCCAAAAAATATATCACCTGACTGAATTGGGGGAGATTAATCATTAAATTCTCAGATCCCAAGATTAAATTCACGATTGGGGATGTGTATTCTCCATCTGACGATTCATATCTAATTATAGATTATTTAAAGAACCATATAACGCTCACTCATTTTGACTCTCTTAAAATTGAAAATGTTAATAATATTTTAGATATGGGTACAGGATCTGGAATTGTTGCGATTTTCCTTCTGTTAGTAAAAAAGGCCAATCCAAATTTCTCAGCAAATATCTATGCTTCTGATATTGATCAGAATGCGATAGATTCTGCTAAAGCTAATGAAAAATGCAACAGATTTAATAATCAGATTACATTTATTCAATCCGATTTATTTAAATCATTCCCTGCAGACTTAAAACACAGATTTGATATCATTTTTTTTAATCCTCCCTATTTACCTTCTATTGTATCGGATAGAAATTTAGAACGAAATAATTCTCAAGACTACACGTGGGATGGAGGAGAAAAAGGTTTTGAAGTTATCCTTGATTTTTTAAAACAAGCAAGAAATTTCTTACGAAAAGAACATAAAACCCGTATCTATTATGTGTGTTCCTCTAAAACTAATCTACAAAAATTATATGAACGTATTTCTCAACTAGGGTTTAAGAACACAATTTTAAAAAAAACCCATATCTTCTTCGAAGATCTCTTTCTTAATCGTTCAGAAATAGTATCTTAAAACGGTCGTCGATTTCTTCTTTTCTCCACCAAATCAATCCCAAAACCATTTAATTTTCGCCTTAGACTATTAAATAACAAATTTATCTCTTGATTTGTGAAAACCGCTCTTTTATGGGCTTCAATCTGGGGGATTGGAAGGCCATAATGTTCATTTAAGTTAGATATTGGCAATAAGATTGAACTTATCATATCTGCCTTCCTTGAAGCTTCTTTGATATTGTGTTTTTCATCCATAAAAAATTCAATTCTGCATGGCATATCGTATTTGGTTGTTTTCAAATAGAATGCATAAAAACTCAAAGGAAAATAGTAAGGAATTTCTTTTTTAATCCCAGTATCTCTTATCTTGTCTATTTCTGTTTTACAATTAAAAATACAACTACGATCATTTTTTCTTAAAATCCTATTGAAAAGATCAAGATCTGAAAAGAAATTCATCGTTTCTCGATAATTAAGGGTTATGAATTCTCTCAAATATTCTGAGTTAGGTTTTAAAAGCTGAATTGAATCTCTTAACAGATGGTTTAAAGCAGAAGATCTTGTGTCTTTAATTGAGCCTACGAGAGTTATACCATTTTTCTGACAATTTTGATACAATTTGTTATACTCTTGTAAGACATAATCATATTTATCACTAATTCTTGGATCTTTAGAAAATATAAGGTGAATTGGCATAATTACCACCGACCCATCAATTATGATCAAATCAATATTTGGCGATTCTTCTATGAGCTCGTTTAAAATATGAATCTCCATATAAGTCATATCGAGTGAGGAGTTAGTGTCAATATAATTATCATCCTTATTTATCAAATTGATATGAAGATCATAATTATTGAATCCGTTGAAATCTGGAAAATAATCAATCCTCGCATTTGTATTCTCATAAAAATAATATTTAACAGCTATCGCTTTTAGGAAGGATATATCAACGTTGAGAAATTTCTTAATTACCGAACTTCCATCCACACTTACCACTTTTAATCCGCGGATATTAGAGATCTCAACTTCATTTTTTAATATGGGTTCTTTAATGTAATATTTGGGATGGTTAATATACTCATCAAACGTCAGTTCATTTATATTATCTAAAATTGCTTTAGCAAATTGATTTTTTAGGTTTTCTACCTCTTTGCATTCCAGCGCAATATTTTCTATTTGATTAAAAAGTAAATCCTCTTTTGTACGTCCTAAATGTGCGATTGCTGAAAGATTTAAGTTTTCACTTTCGGCATTCTTTTCCGAACTTAGATAATCGCGTCCTATAATCATTAGGATTAATTAATAAAACCTTCGATATTTATTGTTATGAGTATGATAATTTTTTAATTTATTAAAGATCCTTTCAATAGCTTATGATTGCTCTTGGTGATAATCCATGGACATTGATCATTTTAACATTATTTGAACTATTATTAATCCTTATTCCTCCCTGGATCGCCTCAAAGATCGAGCGAAATACTCTTTCCGCTCAATTAGAAGAACTGGGAGCGAATGAACTTGCAAGGATAAATATTCATCAAACAAAATTATTGATATTAGGATTAATTTTTGGGATTGGGTTGTTTTTTTTTGGAGGTTTTATATATGATTTAAATATTCTGATAATTCGACATGTATTTGGAGAGATCTTCCTTAAAAATGCTCAAGAAAATAGGATCTTAACTACTCCTATTCAACCAACTCTTTTGCAATTTATTATAATTCTCTTACTTCAAATTTTTGTGGTCGCTTTTTCTGAAGAATTCTTTTTCCGGGCATTTCTTATTAAAAAATTTAATAAAAAATTCAAACCTTTCTTCAGTTTGCTGATCTCCTCTCTAATATTTACATTATATCATACTCCTCCGTTTATCATACCTTTTATAACAATTATTACTTTTTTCGGATATTATTTCATATTGGGAATATTACTCTCTCTTCTGTATTATGTAACGGATTACTCTATATTACAGAATATAACCGCACATGGGCTATTTAATATCTTAATTTTAATATTTTAAAGAAATTAAAATAATTGATAAATAAGAGATAAAAGATGGAGCTCTTCTAATCATTTATCACAATTCCTAAAAGAACAAATCTAATTGGGATATTTTGAAACAGATTCACCAAAAAATTAATGAATTTGAACAGTATTGACTATAATAAGTTTTTATTGCTGCAAAATTTAATAATAATTATAAGAAATTATATTGTTCCATTTAATTAAAAATAGAAAGGTCTCTAAAATCAAGAGGTCCTTTGATCTAATCTAATAATCTCTCTAAAAAACGATTGGGGTTTTATTTGTGGTAGACTTCGATTATACATTCAAAATTTTAATGGTTGGAGACGCAGCGGTCGGGAAAACGTCCCTTACGATAAGATATATTTCGGGATCTTTTTTAGAAGACTTAAAACTCACAATTGGAGTAGATTTTTTTAGCAAAACTACAGAATTTAAAGGAAAGAAAGTGAAATATCAAATCTGGGATTTTGGAGGAGAAGAACGATTCAGATTTTTACTCCCTCAATACTGTAGGGGTGCAAATGGTGCTCTCTTTCTCTATGATATAACAAAACACATAACCCTCGAACATCTTCCAGAATGGACGAGTATAATTCGTGAGAATGCAGGTGATATCCCAATTATACTTGTTGGCGCCAAACTTGATCTTGATCCTTATCGGGAAGTTTCCAGAGAGGAGGGAATTCAAGCAGCAAAAAAATATAATCTTGCGGCCTTTATAGAGCTTTCCTCGAAAACAGGTCAAAATGTAGAAGAGGCGTTCACCAATATGACCGATATTTTATTTGAGAAATATATTTACCCTCGTGAAGAAAGTGCTATTCCTTAATAAAGATCTAAGATTCTCTTTCGTGTTATTGTTATTATTAAATTTGTAATCAATTTATAAGAATATTAATGAGTAAATTCGAGAGATTATTCAATCCTAAAGCGGTAGGAATCATAGGAGTAAATGAAAAACCATATGGTGGCGGCTATTTTCTTAATTGCTTAGAATCGATTGGTTTTGAAAGACCCATTTACTTATTCAATCCAAGATTGAAAGGTAAAACTATTTTTGATCACAGAGTTTATGGTTCAATTTTGGAGGTGGAGGAAAATGAAACGATTGATTATGTGATTATCGCAGTTCCCGCAGAAAAATGTCCTAAAATCTTACAAGAAGTAGGAGAAAAAAGGGTACCTTATGCAACAATTTTTTCCTCAGGATTTTCAGAAGTGGGTAAAAAAACCCTAGAAAATCAAGTATTAAGTATCGCAGAGAAGTATAATGTAAGAATTATTGGACCTAATTGTCTGGGAGTTTATAATCCCAAAGCAAGATTGTCCGTAAGTCGGTGGCAAACCGCATACCCTGGTTCTTTTGGTCTTATTAGTCAATCTGGAGGTCTTTCAATCAATATTACCAACACGGCAATCCATAGCTATTCCACCTATATTAGTAAGGCAATTTCCATAGGAAATCAGATTGATTTGAATGTCATCGATTTTTTAGAATATTTTAACGAGGATACCCAGACTAAAATTATAGGACTTTACCTGGAAAATCTTAAAGTCAAAAATTCCCGCGAAGGAAAAAAATTCATTGAACTCTTAAAGCAAATCTGTCTGAGTGGTAAACCAATAATCCTATGGAAAGTTGGATACGGAGAGTCTGCCAAGGAGGCGATTTTATCTCACACAGGAGGGATGGCAGGATCTCATAAACTATGGAAGGATATGGCAAAGCAAACGGGTACTTTATTGGTGAACAATACCCTAGAATTAGTAAGTTTAGCAATGGCTTTTAAATATATCGATTACAAGAAAATTGAGAGAGACAAGTTAGGAATTATTGCGGTTGGCGGAGGAACATCCATAGAATTAACGGAACAGATGGAATTAAATGGATTAATGATTCCGACTTTATCAAATTATACAAAGGAACAATACCAGCAATTTTTACCAGCGGTCAATACGATTTTTACCAATCCTTTAGATCTGGGAGGTAATGGATTAATGCCAAACGTGTTCGCAAAATCCTTAATAACTTTAGATACCGATCCCAATATATCTTGCGTTATTTTTATCAAACCATATTATCTAACTAAACCATTTAGCGATGCCATCATACAAGCTAAAAACCAAATGAAAAAACCATTAATATGTATTACTCCTAAAATACGAGATAATCTCGAAGATTTTCGAGAACGAATAGCCTTCAAAAAAGCATTGTTCGCTGCTGGAATCCCTGTATTTGAGTCTGTCGACTTAGCATCTAAAGCATTAAGGAAGTTGTGTGAATATAAAGAATTTCTGGACCATTATAATCATCATCGACACTAATATAAAAAACGGATATAAAAAATGAGGCTTAATATTTAATCTTCCGAATTGATCCATACACGCATTTTCGTTGGCTTCCTATTACACCATGCAAAATACGGTATCGCTGTGAAAACTCTTCCAGAAGTTGTTTTACCTCTAAGAATCGTCATTCCTCCTAATATCGATTTTTTATAGACATTCTCTAAATCTGATTCTTTTGCTATTTTTAAACGCGAAAATTGTAAATCTTGATTATCAACTTCCTCCACACAATATATTAATGGACCGTATTGAATATACTTTTTCCCTTTAGTTTCTTTTCTATTTAATTTATCTGAATGCAGCAGTGGTTTCATTGGTAAGTCTAATACAACTAAGTCTCCGTTATTCCACTTATTCTCTAACCGAAAATATGCACCAGGAATTAAATTTTTGGTAATCTTCTCGTCATTCATATAGATTGTTGGATTTTCACACCAGTCTGGAATTCTAAGGTAGAGAGAAAATTTTTCTACCCCATCGTTGATTATCTGGAGAGAAACTTTTCCATCCCACGGAAATTCACTTTTTTGAATAATTTTAGTTGACTGCCCTGAATTTGATGGAATCTCTGCTTCATTTCCTATATATTGATGAATCCAAATATCATTTTCTGAAATAGAATAAATATATTTCCCTATCTGTGGAATGAATCGTATATAATTAGTTGGGCAGCACGGACATTTAAACCATTCTTTTCTCGTATGCTCTCCATTGGAGATCATAGGATTCACATAAAAATATTTTCTCCCATCTAAGGATTGTCCCGGGAGCATAGCATTATATAGTAATCTTTCTATAAGATCCGCGTATTTGCACTTTTTTGTTATAAGAAGCAATCTCCAGTTCCACATAATATTTGCAATGGCTGCACATGTCTCTGAATATGAATTTTCGAGAGATAACTGAAAATCCTTACCGAAACCTTCGATAGCTTTCACGGAACCCGTTCCACCGGTAATATATATTTTACCTTTCACCATTTTTAACCATAATAATTCCATTGCATCTAATAAAGACTCATCTCCTGTTTCCGAATAAAGATCCGCGGCTCCAGAATATAAATACAATGCTCTAACAGCATGTCCCACGGGATTATACGCTTCACGTATAGGTGTATTGAGCTGATATTGCTTACCATTAAGGTTTTGCCTAAGAAAAATGAGCCAATCTCTAGGCGTTAAACCTTCTAAAAATTCAGCAGCTTCCTCCTTTTCAATCCTCTCAATCTCATTATTATCTAAATAGTGTTGTCTTATTTTTCTACTTTCTCCAAAAGTCTTTACAGCATCTATTAATCTTCTCATAACATATGTTCTAAGATGTGGGATATTTCCCCTCTCTTTAATTAGATGATCACACAAATTTAGATAGTCTTTATTTTTTGTTTTTCGATAAAGTCTAATCAAAGCTAATTCGATCTCAGGATGGCCCGCGGTATCTCGAAGATCATTATTTAGAATTTTGTTAACTAATAAATTGGTAAATCTTATGGCTACTTTTAGAAGGATACCATTATTTGTAAGATTGGCTTCTGCCAGAGCCGCTTCAATTAAATGACCAGCGCAATATAATTCGTGAAAAATTAAAAAATTAGTAAAGCGCTTCTGTAAAAAATTAAGTGTGTAAAATGTGTTCAGATACCCATCCTTCAATTGAGATTTTTCTATCAATCCAATAATCTCCTTAATTTGGGAACTTATTTTGGTGGGTAAAGAAAATATTTGATGAAAATATAATGCACCTTCTAGCCATTTATAGAGATCTGAATCAAAATAGAAATCACCCAAATGAATACCTTTCTTCAGTCCTGCGGCAACCCGAAAATTATCGATATGATGATCTTCTTCTAATTTTTCAAGCATCAATGGGAGAGAAATATCTTTATTTATCTCTTGTCTTTTAGACCAGAACAAGTCGGTAATTTTTATATGATTATATGAAATAGAAGATAATTTATTATATGGAGCTAGACGAGTTCTTTTTAACATGAAATAACAAATCTTTATAGAAATTTTAATTCTATTATTTTAACACTATGCTTAAAGATCTACTTATTTTTATTCTAAAAATTTCTCATAATCATCATATAGTAAATATAGCGGTTCCTCATCCTCTTCAATTTCTATAAAGCGTTCGATTTTTTTTAAGAACACATTATCCCTATAATCATCATTCACGCTTGAGACCTCTCCGATTAAAACTCTGCCGCTTCCTTCCTTACACCAAAATTTATGATAATGTTCGGGCTTAATGGTGATTGAGTCTCCGGGTTTTAAGTTTACTACGCTTCCTGACTCTAATTCATTTTTAATTCCATCGCAAAATACCACGACAGGAGTTTCAGCTAACTGATTATCATTAGTTGTATTATATAGTTGAATAGATAAAATTCCGCCTCCGCGGTTTATGATATCCTCTATTTTTTGATTATGATGATGCATGGGAATTACTTGTCCCTCCTCCATAATCATCACTTTCTCACAATAAGGTTTTGCCCCCTTTGGAATATCTGCAAAATTTCCATTTCTTAGAGTAAAATGAATCAATCCAAAATCGGAAAAATTCCCGCTTCCATAGTCAGTGATATCCCACCCCAATTGATTATCAATTATTTCCTTGATCTCTTCTCCTCGACTCTTCCAATCTTCTAATTTCCAAAACGCAAACTCTGGTAAAAAGAATTTCTGCTCCTCAAAAAAATCAACCGCTTGTCTCATCACGTCATTAATTTTACTTCGTTTCATTTCTACAATATATAGAAATTTTTAAATCATTTTAAGCTTTTGAGAGCATTAAATTGAAAAGAACGTTCAGTTTATCCCCTTTCATTCCAAATATGGTTCAAGTAGGAAATCTGATATAAAAAAAACAAAAGAAGTAATAAAATGTGAAAATTCACGGTACGGAGGTCAATTCTTTTTCCAGCAATTTTTCAAATTCCTTATCACTGATATATCCCTTATGTTCCATTATATCAATAATGTTCTTGACTAATTTTGGAATCGTTTTTGTCTTATTAATCTGTGTATAAAGTGCATCAATTGTATTATTGAGGTCACTAATTTCTGCAATCTTGGCCTCTAAATCACTCTCTAATTTGCTGATTATCTTATCTTTACTAATAATGGATCTGTTCAGATCTTTTTTAGTGATTTTGATCTGTTTATCCTTTACCTTCAATTCTTCTTTCAATCGTTCAATCTCTTTATTTGTTTCTGGGATTGTCTTGTCTATGTTTTCAATGAGGTTATCTAACCGATTGTTAATCTGAGAGATTTCCATCTTATCGATCATTAATTCATTTTTAGTTCGTGCCTTAATCCGCCCCATCTCATATTTCAATTCTTCAATCTCTTCTCCTATTTTCGCAAAAGAATTTGATGATATCTCTTTTCTCGGAGATTTTATTGGGGGTTTCTTTTGGGTATCATTAGCCGGACCTATATAATATTCCAGCTCTTTCTTTTTTTCCTTCAGTAGTGTTTGTTTATCCTCTAATTTTGCTTTTAATGATTCTATTCTTGAAGTTAGGTTTTTTTCTTTTTGACTGGCTCTATCAATGATTTCTCTAAACGATTCTTCGGTTGCTTCATATTTTTCCTTAGCCAATCCAAATCTCTCTTCAGAATCTTCTAATTTGGCTTCTAATCTTTCCATTTCTTCCTTTAATTTAAGCAGATTTTTTCCTTCGACTTTTTGTTTACTATTTGGTCTTGCTAATGCCTTATTCCAATCTATGGTCACTATCTTCCTCACCGAATGTGTTTTTAATTAATAAATCTATAGAAACTCAAACAATCTATAAAATCTAAATATTGAATTACCACTTTTAAATTTTTATGGTTGATATTCGATATCTTCATCAGACCATAATATCATTGATATATGCAGACGGATTTACTGTGTAATTATATAATACCATAATGGGATCGCCAAGGAAAATCTGTATAAATAAAAGAAGCTGAAATATTAAATAGTAGATTTATACTTTTCTAGGGTTTTACTCATTGATCAATTGAAAATAAGAAAAATTATTGATATTTTTTCATCCCTTTTTCTAAAATCTTTTCCAATTCTTTATCGCTTATGGATCCTTTATGCTTTACCGCATCAATGATTTTTCCAATCACTTTTGGAGTATTCTTGAATTCTGATATTTGCGTATATAAAGCATCCACAGTGCTATTCAACTCATTTATCTCTTCGATCTTTGCTTCCAAATCACTTTCTAATTTCTGAATGATTTGATCCTTACTTAAGATCGCCTCATCCAAATTTTCTTTCGTCACTTTGATTTGTTTATCCTTAACCTTTAACTCTTCTTTCAATCGTTCAATTTCCTTATTCGTTTCAGGTATGGTCTCTTCAAACGTTCCAATAAGGTTATCTAAGCGATCATTTACCTGCGAGATTTCATGTTTATTAATCTTAAATTCATTGCGGTGAGTTAATCGTATTTGTTCCACGTCTTTTCTTAGGGAATTAAATTCATTGAATATGCTGTCGAACCCTTTTATATAAGGATTTACTGGCTCATCACCCGAAGGTGCCTCACTCATAATATCAATAGAGCTTCCCATAAGGTTTGCCAATCTTCTTCCTTGCTTTTCTATCTGGCTCTCTGCAGCACTTAACTTCTCTTGTAAGGCGGAAATCTTGATTTTCAAATTCTTTTCAGTCTGAGTCGCCTTATTAATGATATCTTTGAATGAACGTTCTGTAGTTGCAAGTTTCTCTTGTAACTTTAGTGTTTGCTCCTCCTTTTTAAAATTATCCTCTTCGAGGTCAGCGATTTTGTTTTTTAGCTCTAATAAATCCTTTCCTACTAATTTTACTTTTGAATTAGGGCTTGATTCAACCTTGTCCCAATCTATACTCATTCCTTTTCACCTCTTCACCGAGTTAACTACAAATAAGATTATGGGTTTTAATTATAATCTTTTCTAACGATCTATATTCCATTCTAATTTTTAAATGTTTATGAGATGAAAAAAAAGGATTTCTGGTTTCTCATATTTATATGATAATCGTTATTTATAATTTACGAAAATACGGACGAATACACACATACCTTTGATATTGGGAATCTCACCCTCACAAATGATTTTGTCAATCTAAGTCTGTTTAGTGTGGTAGGACTTACCCAAACGTTTGAAGATGAAATATTAACCGAAAATGAGAATTTTACTATCACCCTGGACGAGTTTTCCAACCAAATCACCATTACAGATCTATACGTCCAAGACGGCTTATTGGATGTATTCGACCAAATTACAGTAATTTTGAATTATTCTTATGCGCCTCTCTCAAGCTATTCCGAGTTGAAATTACTAGGCGCCTTTAACCACACCTATTTAGCCGATTTTGAGGAGAGTTTCTATTCTCAGCTTGAAATCGAGTTTAACTACGTAGAAGACTCGGGGGA
>SHMW01000090.1 GCA_008080735.1 Promethearchaeota archaeon | reverse complement strand
TCAATCCAAAGAAAGACAAATATGAGATCGGGCTCTATTTTGACCTCGATGATGAGACTCGGGGGGATGACGCTCCACATGCATGGTTAGAGCATCTTTCCAAAGAGCAGTATTTCACTGTCTTGGATATATTGCACGCTGTAGCTCCATACGCAAACATATCATATTTATTTAAAAAACAAAAAGAGCTGGATCCATACTGGAAATAAATTCCAAAACAATCGTTTTTTATGGGAAGAGAGTTTAATTTTTAATTCATAAAATCTATATTTTTGAAAAATGATCTATATTAAGTAGTAAACAATCTTAAAATTATACGAACTATATCCAATTTTACCATGATCAATGAACTTTTTATTCTAAATACAGGAGGACAAGTAATATATAGTTGGCATCACGATGAGCAAGAAGAAGAGTCAAAAGATGATCTGGTGGGGGGTTTTCTCTCAGCATTAAATTCGTTTGCCACGATGGAGAGGGGAGAGGATATTAAATCCCTAAAGTTAAAGGAGACCCAGATTATTTTCGAGCGGCTTGAAGAACTAGAACAGCATTTAACATTTGTTGCCACCACCAAAAGCGAGGAATTGATTGAACTTATCCATTCTATTGTTCATAAAATTATGGATACCTTCACAGCAAAATACGAGGAGAGGTTGGACCGACCGTTTGATGGGGATATTACTCCATTCAAAGAATTTGATGAGAATATTAATGAAATCTTTATGGCCTATGGTTTAGATGTATTAGAATCGACGATAGAGAAGATAGATGCTGGGAATTCCTTGAAATCCGTGCTTTTTTTGGAGCCTGGTGATGGAGATCTTCTTTTTATCTATGCAAAACAATATGTAGATAAAGACAAAATGAGTTATCTCATCCCGTTACTCACGAAATCGTCCAAATTACTATACGAAAGAAATCTTAACCAAGAACTGAATTGGATAATGCTTAATACAATTAAAAACGAAATTTTGTTAATAGAAATTCGAGCCTCCATCTTTTTAGTTAAAATTTATGACCTGAAAGCAACTAGTGCGAATAAGAAACAAATATTCGAGATGTTTGACGAATCACACATATTCAGCAGAAAATTGAAAAAGCTCGAGAAACTGTTTAGCGATATAACCTATTCTGAGAAAATATCACAATTTTTCGTCGTAAATTTAGACGGGGGCATTTTATTCAAACATTTACAGACTAATGAGGATAAGAACACATACGAAAATAACATTCCTGAAATTATTAGCTTTTTGACCTCTTCCAAAAGAGCGAGTCAAGAAATTTTTAATAGAAAATTGTTGTCTTGTAGTATTGGGGGAGTTTCAACTGTTATATTTTGCGTAAATCTACAAAATGTTGCCCTTATTGTAATCGGAAATCGAAGAGACTTAGAGAGTTTCGAAATTATTGAAGAGGTTTATATGGATATTTTAGCTCAACTTTAATCAATTTAAATTTGGACTTCAAATAATCTAAAAATGGTATATTAATATTCTGCTTTTCCTTACATTTCTATTAAATTACATACAAAGGAAATTGCATAATGCCGCCATTTTGGATGGAAATTTGGATAGAATTAATGATTTTACAGACGTTTATCGGGTATAGTTTTGTTATTGCGAATGCATGTATTGGATTGGCTAATATAAAAGATTTGAACTTGATGAAAGGAAATCTCAAATTGGTGAAAGCTCATAAATGGTTTGGAAGGATCGAAGGGATAATTTTCTTCGTGATTGTTGGCCAGTGCCTCTATATGTTTGCTCAACACGTTCTTGCCAGTGACCCTAATTTATATCGTCCCTCGGGAATATGGTCTCATGCATGGTTTGGTGGATTTTTAGCATTGGTGCTCGTATCTACGAAATTGATTATTGCGAAATTTAGAAAGGACGATATATATAATTATGGCCATATCCTCGGGCCAATAGGCGTTATCGGATGGAGTATCTCCCACTGGACAAGTTTATATAATTTTTATTTTGTTGTATATCCGGGTTTTACGAGATCTGTGATTTTGGTACCGCCGAATATTGTTTGGACTGGAATTGTCCCATTTATCATTGGATTTGTCCTTTTTCTAATTGTCATGAATCAAACTCGAGAGGCAACAAAGGAGAAGGATAGGTTCTCTATTAATCAAATTGCTTTTATCTTACATGGTATAACATTCGGCTATGAACGCTCAGCGAAAGAGCTTCTTGGTAAACCCGCACTATATAAATATGTCGTACCAGAGACCTATGAATTTATTGAGCGAATGATGAACATGTCAGGATTTGACATGAAAAAACTGGAACGCATGAGCTTGAACGATGCGATGAAAGAGTTTTCAAAAATGGCTGAAGAAATCGAGATGGCTGAGAAGATTAAAATCAAATGGAAATCGGAAGACACCTTTACGATTGAATCTATTAATTGTTCGACTGCCAGAGTAAGAAGCGTTATGAATGAACAAGAACTTGAAGATGCGGTATGTCCATGGGCTCTTTTTAGCGCATCGATAGTTAACAAACTGACGGGAAAGGAATTAGCAATAAAACCTTCCAAATTTAATGAGATCGGAGCTATTACGGAATTGAAAATTCTCGAACAAAAAGAAAAATCTTAGCTAATACTTGATCTTCATTAAAAAAAGGATAAAAAATAAGAAAAACAAAAAAAAGTCATTACTCTTCTTTTTTCATTTTAACTTGATTTCTCTGAACTCCCACTTCCCTATTTGGAGGGATAGCGGTTCCACAATTATCTTTCTTGGCTTCGTTTGCTTTTAAATCTTTCTCAAGCATCTCTTCTATTTCTTCATCTGTTAGATCTTCCTTAGACATATTATCTACACACAATCTAAAATATAAAAAAATTCAGATTATAAAATATTGATTTTCGGAGTGAGGTGTGGATAATAAGCGTAATTCCTTTTAAAATCGAGAAGAGCAGACTTATAATTTAAAAAAATTAAGAAAAAAGGGCAAAAAATCACACATTAATCAACTTTTTCATTCATATACTCTAAAACGGCATTCTCCTTTTCTACAGGACGTCGTTCTGGTATCTGCACGAATTTTCTGTCATATCTCTCGTAATAATCGGGGCTTAAAAATAAGTTGCAATAGCAAGTTCCATATTCCTCGATATCAAGAGGCGCATATTCACAAGGACATATAAGATCTCTGTCCAAATCTCTCTTTCCACATGCGAACCGGCAAGGACATGACTGATATCCGTAATTTTTTTTATTCTCAACTAAACCTTCGAGTAAATCATTCAGGGTTTCAGTATCTTTTTGAAGAATCCAGCCATTTCTTTCGCATATGACATCGCAATATTCTTTCATTCCTTCCTTACTTTCTAAATTAAAACTCACATTTACACACCCTATCCTTCTAATAATTCCTCATATTTATTAGGATTGTATCCTACGACAGCTTCTCCTTCACATATCAAAAATGGATAAGATATTCTGTTGCTAAAACTATTGCGCAAAAAATTTAGAATTTGTGCTTTATCGTTGGGGTCTATTTGGTCAACATCAACATATCTGAACGCAACATCATGCTCTTCCATATAACGTTTGAATTTCTTACACCATTGACATGTAGAAAGCGTAAAAGCTATCATATCTCGTTTGTCGTTCTTTCCTTCCACTTTAGTTGCTAATTCTTCTATATATTCCGGAAATTCCATTTTTTCCATTCCATTCTCACCAGGTTGAATCATTTTTTATTAGACTTTTTTGTTTTATAAAAATATAGGTTCTAAGCTATTTACTCAAATAAGCGTTATTTATGAGTGAATAGTAGACTTCTTTAAAAGAACAAAATTACCTAATTTTATTAAAGATAGTCTTTATAAAATATGCATAGAGCTAATGAGTTTTTTTCCAATTGAATCAAGAACTCATCTTGATCTTTTAAAATATAAAATATAAATTATTTGCCTCAAAAGGATTATTTATCCTTAGATATGCCGCTCACAGAAATTCTCTGCATAAGTTATTTTGACAGAATTATCGGCCCTAACACCTTTCATTGCAATGCAGAATTATCGGATCGTGAGGAATTTCCTGATTTAGGTAGAATTCTTGATTTTAATAATGAAGAAGGAACATTTATATTTGCCTTTCGAAAATACCAAACGGTTAACCATATTTTCTATCTGGAAAGTGAATATGCGAGGGGAGGGAAAGACTTGCTGATGATTTCTTACATGATTCGAGCCGCATATTTTAAATCCGAAATTTCTGATATTTATCGCTATTTGGAATCGAAAACCCCAATTTTAGAAGAATTTGCCTCTGAATTACAACAATTAGAAGATTTCTCGCGAATACTGAACCAAAATAAGGATATTGAAAATCAGCAAGATTTAATTTCATTAGGCAACAAATCTTTCCAAAAAAAGTTTATAAATCTATTCAAATCCTATTTTAAGACCTTATGCATGAAGGAGGGCCCTTTCCTCCAGAAATCAAAGGATGAACTTAAAAAAGTTTTTATCTTTGGGGCAGATCATGCGGGAAAGACAACATTCCTCAAAAATATCGAAGCACTGCAATTCCATAGTCAAGATGACAGCGGATTAGGCACCCAAATCTTAGAAGTGGTAATTGACAATATGGAAATTTTGATGGAAGAGTGTATTGATAACCAATTTAAATGTGAACAATGTGGAAGAAGTAATAGATGTATCAATAAGGCGCAAGGATTTATACTTATATTCAATGTGTCCGATAAACAATCTATTATTGATGCAAAGGAACGCTTTAAAATTATTGTGAAAAAAATATGTAATCATGAGCTTGAGGATACCATCCCCATACTCATCATCGGTAATAAATTTACCTACCATGAAGAAGTTTCCGAAGAGATAGTAAACGATACTTTTCAAATTGATCAAATAAACGAGTGCGACGTGAAAATCGAATATTTTCCTGTAAATTTATTAAATAATGATAAAAAAACTCTGGAAGCACTCCGATGGTTCATTAGAAATATCATATAAACTCTTTCTTTTTCTTAAATAGCCTTTTCATCTTTTTTCTGCCATTGGGTCGGGATATTTCCATTTAGCATAATAATCTTGGTATTTCCCCAATAATTCGTTCGGGTCTAATTTTTCCCCCTCTTGAATCGCTTGAATCGCTTTTAGAATGATTTCCGTTTGTAAAAGTTGAAATTCTTGGTTTTTTAAATCGCTTGTAGTGAGAAATCTCTGCGCAATCTCGTTTGATTTGAGCGTATCCATTGTATTAATGTTGTAGACATCCATAAAATAGCCAATAATGTACGCGAAAAAGAGAAGCACCGGAAATGCGATAATAAGCATCCAAAAAGTGATCTTAAATGCTAATGAGATGAGCGAGATTGCGCTCACGGTCGAGACTGCGATGGAGTAATACGATTGCCCCGCTTTTAATCGTGAAAGCTGTTTTCCGATGAATTGGGCGGTTTTTACTCGCTTAATTAGGTTGGATTTTTTCAATTTTATCATAAATTCACCTTCTCTTATTACAAAATTCTATTTTTCTAATAGTTTTTAGTAATGAGAATCTAAAAAACCTAGTCTTTATTTGCTTTCTTATAAAGAGGAGAGATGTAAAATCCCTATCTGGATTTATTTGAGAATTTAAGGGAAGAAACATTTGTGTAATCATAATTTGTCTCTTATTCACCCTCATTAGTAAAGTTTTTAATGGAATATAACTCATATAAGTTAGTTCAAAATTTTCGGTGAGAAAAATATCAGCGGGTAAATATTTGGCAGTAGTGGCTGGTTTACTAACGATCTTAGGCTCCTATTTATTTGCTATGTACGAAGGATTGGCTCCAGATTCGGTTGCTTCCGCTATTGGACTATTTCAAGGAATAACTACAACTTTTGAAAATGTGAGCTCTTATAGCGCCGCATTGGGTGGTGAATGGGTAGCCTATATCCTAATTATTCTTATGATTATTTTTGCAATTTCTGGAATTTTTCAATTGATAGGTGTAAAGAGCAGAGCAGTTATTTTGATTTTCTCTTTATTTCCCTTAGGGGTCGGCATAATTGCAGTGTTGGATATATTAATGTCTTTGGATGTAGCCCAGATAAACTATATGTTAATTCTTTTAACGGAAAAACCAATTATTGATGGTGTAATTCCGTTTTATCTGGATTTAGGCGGTGTTGGATTAGGTTCATATTTGGTGATAGCCGGAGGATTTGTAGGAATAATCAGTGGAATACTCCCAAGGGAAGAATATTATTAAATCCCCTTTTTTCTTTTTTTATTTATGAGTAGAAGTATTAATTATTTCTGATTCACCCTCTTTTACCAGAATTTTATAATTTAAAATCTGAAAATTTAAAATTTTCTCACAATATCAAAAACATAATAGAAAAAACAGAAAAATTCGAATATAAGAGGTATATTTATATGACCGAAATGAAGCTCCCAATAATAGTTACAAAGGAAGATTGCCATAGGTGTCATGAACTGAAGGAATGGCTTAATGAAAATGATGTGAAATATATAGAGCAAGACATAAATGATGAAAAATTTGTGAATCAGCTTCTTCAAGATAAAAACTTCGTCCAGACGTTCTGCGATGCTGATGAATGCATTGTGAACACTCCCGTTGTAATTATGGATGGCAGTTATTATTTCAAAGAGCTCTGGTCTCAGACGGGACTACGAAAAAATAAAGCAGAAGAGATGTTTTTAGACTAAAGATCTATTTTTCTTTTTCCCATTTTCTTTTCTCTTGGTTTAAATTTTTACTCTTGAATAAATACGAGAAAAATCAGTGATTAAATTTCAAAAAAATTTACTTATTCTATGTTTTTCATAAATCTGGCTTTAATCTCTATATTCGAAAGAGGGATGGTGGGAACCTTCTCAAACGTTTCTGTAACTAAAATATGAAATAAATGCGGTCCATTGTTCTTTAATGCTATTGCTAATTGTTTTTGTATTTGGGCTGGTTTAGAAAGAGTAAATATCTTTTCTTTGTGGAAACCATACACTTGAGCCACGCCACTAATATTTATGGACTCTTTGGCATAGGTATCGGTATTACCAGTGGATCCATATACCCCATTGTCCAGCACGATCAATATAAAGTTTTTAGGCGCGTATTGAGCTACTAATGATAATGATGATGCATTCATCAAGATTCCACCATCACCTTCAAAACAGATAACTTTCTGGTTTCTTTCTGAAACAGTTAAAGCAAATCCAAGACCTAACATATAACTTTGACTAAGAGAAGAGGTAAGATAGAAATTACGATCTCGGTCGTGAATATCACATAATTCCCTACTAGGGTGTCCAATATTGGAAAGTACAAACTCATCATTAAGATTATTAAGAATAATTTCAATGGCTTTATATCGGCTAATCTCTGGTGCAATTTCAACCGCGTCGATCTCCTGTTGCTGATATCGCCTAACTATTACATTATCGTTCCTAATTCTTTCGGGAGGGTTAATATAATTTGGTTTTACTAGTAAAGCTATGCTGTATCCTTTCTCATACTCTACCAACAGATCGTCAAATTTTTTAAGATCAGAAACCTTCTCTATTACGCAATATTTTATATCAGCTAATTCCAAAAGGTCAGGAGTTCTTTTTCCCATAGGCTTCTGTGCTTCAATCTTTTCTCCGTTTGTCCCACGATGGCTGATAATATATAGATTAGGAATCTTATATGAACCCTGCATTTGGCTATTGAACGAGAACAGCTGCCCTAACATATTTCCTAAGCCCTGATTTTGTATAACCATCGCAGTTCTTCGACCGCCCATATATGCCCCAGCACTTAATGCTACGCCACTCTCTTCCCTAACTAATGGAATATGCAGCAAGGTGTTTCCGCTTTTACATTCATAAGTTTTGTGAAGCCCTTCTAATTCTCTAATAAGATGAATGTTGTAAGAACAAGGAAGACTGGCAAAAAAATCAAATGAATTCTCCAAGCATTTTTCGAGTATTTTTGAATATACATCCATAATATTTCCCAATTGACCAAGTTTAATGACTATTTTTTAAAGTGAACTCTAATTTTTTATCTTTATTGTTGCTAAAAAACAAGATTTTCACGGTGAGAAGGAATTTTTTTTTATCTTAAAAATTATTTTAGTTCTCTTGAGTTTTTTAAATTACTTTTGATAAATAATAAGATAATTATTGTATGGAATTTTTTGATACACGATGGAACAAAATAAGAATGATGGAAGCGAGAAAACGAAGGACCAATTTATTTCCGAGATTTCTATGCTCATATCGGCAGTATCAATGGGTTTTGTCGGCTTAATGGTCGATTTCTTGTCTGGGTTTCCTACTTATAGTATAGTTTTGTTCAGAGGGGTCTTTGGGACGTTCTTTCTCACATTATGGATGATGAAAACGGGGGCATTCTCAAAAACATTTCTTAAAAACAATTTTAAATTACATTGGAAAAATTTAGCAATTCTAATTCTTATTTATCCCCTTGGAATTCTTTTTTATTTTTTAAATATTCAAGTTTCCGGATACGCGATCGCAGCATTCCTTCTCTACATGAATGGAATCATTTTACTCGGTATCGAATATATCACAAAAGAAGAGGAAACTATTCCAAAAATAAATATCTTGAGTTTTTTCTTAGCCATATTTGGTGTTTTAGTTATAATGGAAGTGTGGGAGGGATCTCTACTGTTAAATTCGCTTCTTTTTGGACTCGGCTCCGCGGTATTTTTAGCAATTAATATTTTCATTCGAAAAATGATGTATAAACGGCGATACAGGTCTGAAGGGATAGGTCGCGACGATGAAGGGGCATTTGATACTTTTTTGGCGTGGTGGGCCACTATAACACTCATTATATTCTTTTTACCATTCGGTGCATCAGATCTTTTTCGATTAAGTCTGCTGGACCTATTTGTGTGCCTTCTTCTTGGATTATTCCCTACAGCATTAGCTTTCATCTTATATAATATTGGAATAAAAAATGATAAAACTGGCAATGTTATCATTTTAGGTTATTTTGAACCGTTCGTAGCGACCATCAATACGGCTATATTCCTGCAAAAATTCTCGATATTTACCGTATTAGGGGGTGGTCTGATAATTATTGCGAATATTATCGTAATTAGAAAATCGAAACGATCTAAAAGAATTGATATAACAAAATAACCTTCTCTTGAATTAAAAAGGAATAAAAAAATGAAATAAAATTTTATTGTTCTAATTTTTGTCTAATATAGTTGAAAACTACCTTTTTGAAGTGATCCATATAATCCTTTCCCTTTTCTGCTGTTGCTCGTGTTTGATCTCCAACTACTCCGTTTTCGGTTATCGTTTGGAATCCGTTTGCTCTATATTTTTTCCTTACCCTCGGAGTTATCATTTTTGTATATCCTTTCGCAAGACGCTCCTTTCTAACAAGGTCGGGCGCTAAATGGAGCATAACAGAAGCTTCCATATCCCCCGCATGAGAACCTATTTCCCCAAATGTTAAATCGTGTTTTTGTCCCATCTCTCTCATAGCAGGAAGTATATCTTGGGTATAATAATAAAATATTTTTTTCTCTGGGTATTTTTCCCGTAGCTGAGGAAGGACCGCGTTTACAGGCTCTTCATTACCTCCGTGTGATATAAATATAATAATATTTTCAAATCCATGGCTTGCAAGACTATTGACATAATCCTCTATAATCGCACTCAATGTCTCCTTTCGTAGTGTAATCGTGCCGGGAAAATGCATATGATATTTTGAAAAACCTACGTTAATTGTTGGAGCTTGGAGAGTATTTCCTAATTCTAATGCGATAATGTGTGCAAATTCATCCGCTTGCCGTGCGTCAGTTTGTTCGGGTAAAGACGGGCCATGTTGCTCGGTGGAACCTACCCCAAAAATCACAGTTTTATATCCGTTTTCAATCTTTTCTTTAATATCGACCCACGTCATCTCATCAATTCGAACTGTTTCCATATTTATCAACTCTATCCTGTAGTAGATTTAAAATCTAGTTATATAGCTTTAATTTGGATTAGTTCATTAAACCTTTTTCATTAACCGATAGGCAAATTCTGTTGAGATCATCAAATTATTTACCGAAATCCGCTCGTTTGGAGCATGTGCTAAGCTGCCCAATTCGTCATAGGTCAAATCGGGGTCTTTCAGCAATAAGGAAAACCCATAACAAGGGATATTTCTTTTTCTCACGTGTTTCATATCAGTACCTCCGACATCGAAGAGGGGTACTAAATTTCCCCCGGGATATATCTCTTCCAAGGTTTCTCCGATGCTATGATAATATTTTGTATTAATAGGCGAAGTTGTTGAGGCAGTCTCATCTATTGGGCTCAGTTTTAATTCTTTAAACAATTCAGATCCAATAATCTTTTCCAACTTGTTATAGATAAAATCTTGATTATGTCCTGGAAGCACTCTAATATCTAAAGATAACTCTGCATGCGGACTTATCACATTGACCTTACTTCCCGATTTGACTATCGTGGGAGAAATAGTATCCGTAATTATGGGCATGAGAAATTTATCAAACGGATCACCTGTACGCTTTGATATTACCGAAAGAAGTGGTCGAATGATTGATTTTCGTTTTAACAAGAACTTAAAAATCCCTGGGAGACTTAAGGCATTTACAAGCTGTTTATATTCATCAATCATATAGATTTCTGGTTTCCATTTACGAATATTTTCTAATATGTCCATTAATTTGTAGATCGCGAATTTATTGTAGTCACCGGGAGTAGATCCATGTCCCGCCACCCCTTCACATTCGATTTTTGTTTGGCATTTGCCCTTTTCACCTACTTGGATGGTAAAATCCCCACCTATGGGAAGTTTAAATCCACCTCCTTCCGTAATAAAGCAATCTACCTTAATTTCATCCCAGTATTGATCTACTAAAATTGCCATTCCCTCCTCTCCGCCTCTTTCCTCATCAGCCTCGAATATGAGTTTGATATTTCCTTTCGGTTGGAATCCTTCTCTTAATAATGCCAAAATAGCGATGGTGAAAGCCGTGCCCGTATTCTTCATATCGAACGCCCCTCTGCCCCATATAAATCTATCATGCTCTAATTCAACAACTTTCCCAGAGAATGGAGGATAGTTCCAGTTTTTTGCGTTTTCTATTGGGACCACATCTAAGTGAGACCCGAATCCCCATGAATCAGAAGTCTCTGGATCGGAACCTCGAATATCTACTATTAGATTGCCTCTACCCGGTTTTGTTTCAATGATTTTTGTTTGAATTAAGGGATTTTCCTCATTATCAAATACTTCTTGAATTTTTTTGGCTAATTGCACTTCATTTCCAGGCGGATTTACAGTGTCAGTTTGAATACACATCTGTAAGAATTGAATTGCTTCTTGTTCCAACTCTGAGTTGGAGGAAAATTTCTCCATTCTGTGAATCTTTCGCGAATTTTGACTATTTTTAGCCATATTTCTCACTATCTTTTTAAATAATAATTATCAACAGAATTAATAGCTTGTTTAGAAGTTAATCTAGTAATTATTATAAATCTTTATATATAACTTTTTATTAAATTTAAATTAATAAAAATGTAATTAATTTATGAGTGCTTTTTAAAATGGAACAAAAACAAAAAACAAATTTTAAGGAATTAGATGACTGGAGCGAATGGCATACTTCCAAGAAGAGCATGATATCTTTCAGTTTCGGATCTTTTGGAATTGAATTAGTGGGAAATGCTTTTGGAGCGCTATATTTTTGGTTTTATGAGAACGAATTAGGCCTCTTTCCATGGTTAATACTCATTGCTAATATAGTTTTTGCTGTATGGAATGCTGTAAACGATCCAATTATTGGATATGTAATTGAAAAGCCAAGAAAATTTTGGGGTAAATGGGGTAAAAGATTTCCTTGGATAGCCACCACTCTTATTCCTATGTATCTTTGTTATTTCTTACTTTTCGCGCCCCCCGTGGGAGCAGGACCTTTTGTATGGTTTTTATGGATGATGACTTGGCTTGTCCTTGCAGATACTTTCTATTCGATGTTTCATATATCTTGGGTTGCGATGTTTGCTGAAAAATATAGAACAGATGAAGAAAGAAGAAAAGGAAATGCATACAAATTGGTATTAGCAATAATCAGCATCATAATTGGTGCGGTTCTTCCTCCAGAAATCTATGAGTATGGAAATGTCCAATCATTCGCATTGATGGCAGCCATAGTCTTTTTCTTTGGAAGTATTGCTGGAATAGCGGTAATTTATGGCGCTCGTGAAGATCCCGCAAGAAAAGCGCAAGCAGTTGCTCAAGGAGAACAAGAAAGGACTCCATTTATCCAACTTCTCAAAACTGGACTTAAAAACAAAGCATTTCTGGCATATGTATTGCTCTATTTCGGCAATAAAACATGGGATTATTTTGTTGTTGGGGGAGTCGATTATTACAATGCTTTCATTTTAGGGGAACCCGCGGATAGTAAAACAATACTTTTAGCAGCAGTTATTTTAGGGATTTTCGTCGCAGTTCCTATATTTACTAAACTAGCAAAAAAATACGGATTTTATAAAACAGCAGTGATAGGGGGACTGACTGAAGCGATACTTACTCTTCCGTTGTTATTCATTCAAGATCTCATTGTGGCTATTCCATTTGCGTTTATCATAGGTATTGGAAATGGGGCGATGTGGGCGATGCTGTCGCCCGTACTATCAGAAGCCCTTGATAGTTTATCAGTTCAATTAGGTAAGCGCGCAACCAACGTATATGCGGGAGTATATATCTTTTTTGGGCGTCTTTCAATTATATTATTTACGATCTTTATGCTTGGAATTCATGAATTGACGGGATATGTGCCAGTTAATGAATTAGAAGCATTTCTCGGGGATGGCAACGCATATGGAAAGACTTTGCAGACGGATCTAGCGAAATTTGGGATATTATTAACCTTTGTAATAATTCCTACAATAATTACGGCTCTCTCAACGATAGGATATGCGAAGATTTACGATATCAAGGGAGACAAAAAGATATGGCTAGAAAACCAGCTAAAAGAGCAAGATATAGGACACTAATCTAAATCACTATTCTTTTTTTCACTTGTTTTTATAACCTAAATTATTAATCCATAGCGGAATTTAAAAATAATCTTATTAATTGATGAGATTTTCATATTTCTCAAATAAATGACTAAGATCTACATTTCCTCCACTGATGATAACACCTATTCGTTTTCCTTTGATCGGGATTTCCTTGGACATGACGCCCCCAAGCGAGCATGCTCCAGAGGGCTCCACTACAAGTTTCATTCTCTCCCAAATAAATCGCGTCGCATCAAGAATCTGTTGTTCAGAGATCGTGATGATCTGGTCCACATTTTTTTGTAGTATTGAAAAAGTTCTTTCACTCAAGTTGGTCAATAATCCATCAGCGATAGAATTGATAGTCTCGTTTTTCTGAATCTTCCCCGACTGTAAAGAACGATATGCATCGTTGACATTCTCCGGTTCTACCCCAATAACTTGAATCCCGGGATCGAATCCTTTAGTTGCAATTGAAGTTCCACTCATTAGACCTCCGCCGCCTATCGGTGCGAATATCATCTCTAACTCTTTTACTTGGTTTAATAATTCATAAGCGGCGGTCCCCGCTCCCGCAATTACATTCTCATTATCATAGGGATGTATTAAGGTATAACCATGTTTATCAATAAGATTTTGGGTGGTGGTCTGACGGGCTTCTAAGGTTGGTTCGCAAAGGACTACCTCCGCGTCATAAGTATCCCTTGTTGCTCTGATCTTCACTTTTGGAGATGTTCTCGGCATCACGATGGTTGCGTGAATATTTAGAAGTTTTGCTGATAAGGCAATGGCTTGGGCATGGTTTCCGCTTGAATGGGTGATAACCCCTTTATTTTTTTGCTCTTCACTCATTTGAGAAAGCGCATTTACAGCACCCCGCATTTTAAACGCTCCAACTCTCTGGAAGTTTTCACATTTTAAAAATATATCTGCCTCTGTTTTTTTATTAAGTGTTCTAGAAGTTATTACGGGGGTTTTATTAATATAATCATTTATTCGGTGATAAGCTTCAATAATGTCTTGATATTCGGGCATAACTATCTATCCTTTTTAGATGATTTTATGATATATTAAGGAAGAATGAAAAGTTTTGATTATAATTTTTGGTTTTCCCTCTCTTTCTTTTGGCACTTGAATTATTGAAACTCTGCTAATCGCTTTATTACCATTCGTATTGCCTTCAACCCCTCTTGGTCGTTTTCAACCCCTTCCCTTCCTTTATCGTTACTCCATAATGCTGCTCCTAAATTGGCACCAAACGCACCGCCAGAAACAGAAATAATATGATTTTGCTGATAAAAGTCTAATATAGTTCGCATCGCAATCTCTTGCCCTCCGCTCCTATCCCCTCCAACTGCTAGGGCCATCCCTACCTTATTTTTAAAGACTTCTGGATTCTTAGCAACAATAGCTCGGCACCTGTCCATGATTGCCTTAATTTGGGCTGATAAGTTTCCTTGAAAGACCGGGGTACCAAACAACAAAAACTTGGCTTGTTCGAGTATCGGATATAATCCTTGTAAATCATCCTTATGGATACATCCTTTTTTCTCTCTTATACAATAATCGCAATGAATACAAAACTTGATCTCCTTCTTTCTCACAGTCCAAAATTCGGTTTCAAACCCAAATTTATCTCTCGCATATTCAAGTGCATATTTGACAGCAAATTCAGTTCCTTGATTTCTGGGGCTTCCACAAACTCCTATAAGGAGGTTTTTATCCAAAGACATAAGAAGAAATAGTATATTTATTATTTAATATTATTGCTAATTACATAAAATCTCTATAGAAAGTGAACCCTTTTTTATCAGTCGCTATGGATTCTCAAAATTCGACAATCGCAACCATTAGAGTAGAATTTCCGGAAGGAATCTGGATCTCAGATATATTTGAAAAGTTCCATGATGTTCAAATGGAAATATTATACTTTCTCCCCTATGATTTGGAAAAATCAATCGGGAACGCTGTGGTAGAAATTATGCATTACGATATCGATTTAATGATTGAGGAAATCCAAAACCATCCTTCTGTTATGGAATTCTCATTAGTTGAGAGAGAGGAAAATCGCATTAAATTCAATGTAAAAACAATGGATCCGTATTTACTCTATGGAGTTATTAAATGTGGGGTATTGGTGGATTTTCCAGTAAAAATAGAAGACGGTTATGCATATTGGGATTTAATTTCGACCCGTAAAAGAATTGATAAAATGCTTACAATGTTTGAAGAAATGGGCATAGATTTTGAATTATTAAAAATTGGAAATACTTCTGTGAATCTAGAGGATGAAGGTCACCGATTAAGTTTGGATGAGCTGGAAATCCTACAAAAAGCGATTGATGAAGGGTTTTTTGATATTCCAAGGAAAATTTCTTTAGAAGAATTAGCAAATGAATTAGGCAAATCAAAATCAACCCTCTCCGTTGTCTTACGCAAAATTATCAAAAAGAAAGTTATGATAAGTACTTAGAATAACTCCAAAATCCCTCATCCTTTAGAATTGAACCATTAAGGGTTAACAAATCGTTCGAACAAAGAAAAACGTAGTGATTAGTTCAAAACCTAATAGCACGAACAACTCACACCCAATTACAACAAGAAGGGGGAATATCTTTAGCCAAATCCTTTTATTTGAGCCTATATATATAGCGATTACCCAATAAATCTGAAATAATATGAAAATCACCAAATTATAGCTGACTAATACTTTTATTCCGCCTCCCCCCCATTCCCATACTTTTCTTCCTGTATCAGCATCATATTCGCATGCTTTTCCAGCCATATCTCCCCCAATTGTTATGGTATTAGAATCTTCGATGTAATCTGCTTCATATCCGCCAAAATCAATACGTAATCCAACTTATTTGGTATTTTTATTGAGAATGAATGTCTTATCGCAATCGGTAATAAGATAATGTTCCCCATCTGGCATCAAATCACAATCTCGAGGCCAAGTAATGATATTACTCTGATTCCATTCCCATACTATTTCAGACGAACTCATATTTACCTCAATGAATCTTCGATTATTAGAATCTACAATGATAATGTTCCCGTTGGGTAAATAATCTGGATTGTGTGGGCACGCAAGAATTCCATCCCCTCCGTACCACCATATAATGTCATCTTCATGCGCGCTGGTGCGATTTTGAGCACTTGTCAAATTCACTTCAACAATTAAATTGAAGTCTCTGATGCTTAGGAGCATGCTTTCCCAATCACTATAGTTATGAAAATCGATATCATTTAAATGCGACCAATCGAGAATATCGGGTTGATTGTAATAATGTTTTTTATCCCAACTGGAATTTAATGCCGTCCAATTTATATCCCCTAACCAATAGTCCCAAGTTATCTCTTGTGTTTGATAATCTACAAATACAATCCTATCTTGCAAGCAATCGGTATAGAAATATCCCATCCGTTCTTTAAATTCTCTCTTTTTAATTTCATGATCTATATGAGACTGCGCGGGATTTTTCGGTGTATATTCCCAAACTATTTTACCATTCGAGTCTACCTCCACGATGGCACTATAACAATTCTTTCTCTCTTGTCCCATCGCGATTTTGATTGTGGTGGAAAATTCTCCAACGCGTAAAGCAGTATTACCATTTTCATATCTATCCACATCATTGACATAGATGAGAAATTCTGAAGGATGTTGATTCTTATACGCCAATAATCCAACATTCACACCAATTGTTACGATTAAGAAAGCTATAATCGCGTAGAGGTAAATTTTTTGTTTTAAACTCAATTCAATGGGTGGTTTTTTCATAATAATTCTAACTCTATTTTCGAAATGTGATCAGATCAATTTTAAATTAAAGATTAGTATTCTATCCTTATAAAAGTTTATTGCAATGACTCAAATTGAATGGTAAATACCTAATAGACTCAAGTACCCTTCATAGCAGAAAAAAGTCAAAATAAGTTAAGGATTTTTAATTTTGCCTTGACGACTGATAACTGTTGTTTTCACCGAAATCTCCTTTTCTATCTCTGATAATATCGGCTCTAGCAAAAAAGAGATCTTTTTACAACATGGAACGTCCATTAATATCAATTCAATATGTTTGATTGGATTTTCTTGAATTATCATTTTAAGTTTATGTAAAGCAGCATCATCTAATCCTAACATCGGACAGAGGCTAATTATGGTTCTACCCTTAAGAATTCTCCGATGAAAATCTCCATATGCCAGAGGGGAACAATCTGAAACAATTACTAATTCATCTGTGTCAAAATACGGTGCGTCGGGATTAATTAATTCGATTTTTATAGGCCACTGTCGCAATGCTGAAGGTATCTCTTCGGAAATTGCTGTCTCAGTCCATTCGTCATCATATTGAATAGCTTGAGAAGATGGACACGAACATGAAAGCGGATCTTTCTTTATATCATTTTTTAGCTCTGTATCTTGCGCCTCTTTTACAGCCTCCTCAT
>SHMW01000089.1:333-17943 GCA_008080735.1 Promethearchaeota archaeon | reverse complement strand
CTGAACGAATATAACTTGGGGTGCTTTTTCTTGCCGATATTTGCCGCCCCGTATGAGCCGTTTATCTCAGATTTTAAACCATTTTAACTTTCTTTTTTCTTTTTTATTTTATATTCAATATAATATATTTAATTTAAACCTAAAATGATTATAATACTCCAAATTTTAGTTATTTTAAAAAAACTAAAAAAATAGTTTAACTCTAAAAAGGCTTATTTCTCGTTAGTATCCTCATTAGATTTCTCGGAAGTTTCCATCACTGTTTTGATGTTCAATTTTTTCAACACTTTTTCTGAGAGTTTCTTTTTTTTATTAGATGCAAGTAGCGCTAACCCATCAAATTCTTCTATTCTCTGAACTAAAGCATTAGTTTCTACATTCTCATATCTATCATGCGCATCAGATACATCTGTTCTCTCTCCAAATAATGAATCTGCCTCATCGAAAAATAAAACCCAATCTTTATGTTCCGCCTTAGAAAGGAGATTCTCCAGAGCGATTTCTGCCTCATCTTTATATTTATTAATAACATAAGCTAGATCTATTTGATAAATAGATAAATGAAGTTGTGAACCTAACTTTTTAAGAATTTTCTTCTGTTCAGATGGGGTTCCAATAAGAAGAACATTTCCGATATTATCAGCATTCTCCTTCATTTTTCTCTTAAGTTCATCTATTTTTGCTTGAATTTTTTCCGATTTAACTTTTTTTCTTATGAAGGGCCTTTTCCAAAATGGATTTATACGTTTTTTTGATTTTGATTTTTTAAAATTCATAGATAAATATTAAACTGAACCTATTTAAACTTGAATTAGAACTAGAAAAAGCACAAAAATAATGGAATGAAAATTAATCTAAATTATTACCTTATTATTCCAATGTTTTGTTTGTAATGTGCCAAACTTCTTGCGTTTATCACAAAAATTATTATTTTATCTTTCATTTTCATAATCACTATTTTTTGGTGATATCATATATGCCCCGTAGAAAACAAAAGCTAAAATATTCAAGGAAAAATGCATGCAAACATCTTGAACCCGTAGGTAATGTATCAAGTAGTTTACAACCCTTAGCACATTGTAAAGAAAGAGATTTAGTATTAGGAACAAAAGCTTATGTATGTCAAGTATGTGATCTCTATTCTCAATCCAATGATAAAATATCAGAAATTTATCAAGAGAGTAAAACTAAAGCAGAAAAGCTGATAAAAGAGCAAGAAGCTGAGAAATTAGAAGTAGCGACAATGGAAGAGGAAGAAGAGATAGATCTTTCTGTAGATGAATTCGAGGAAGAAGAAGAGATTCCGGAAAGATTTGAAAAGAGAAAGACTGGAAAAACTATTGATGAGACAGAAGATTTTGCAGTAGAATGTCCATTTTGTGGTGAAATGTTTGACAATCTTGCCACTCACGTTGCTGAATGTGAATTTGCCCCTGAAGATGTAGATTTAGATGATTACATTCCGACAAGAACTCGGAAATCAAAAAAGAAAAAAGAAAAGGAAGAAGAAAAGGATACCATTCCCTGCCCCTATTGCGGTAAAGAATACATTCGATTAAGTAGACATCTGCCATATTGTGACGATAGACCCGAAGAGGCGAATGAAGAAAAGGAAGAATTATATATGGAAGGAGAAATAGATTTAGAAGAATTTAACGAAGAGTAATTTAACATGTCTGATAACGGTAGTATCTATTACTGTCGTCCTGTATTTCGCCCGCCTTCAGAAGCACATTCATTATTAATCCAGCTTACGGAAGGTTGTACATTCAAATGCGATTTTTGTATGTCGAATTTAAGAAAGGAATTCAAGGTACGAGATATTAAAAAAGTTAAACAAGATCTTGACGCTGCAAGGACACAGTACGGACCCAGCGTGAGTAGGATATTTTTCCTAGACGGAAACGCGATGGTAACACCGGCTGAAAAGTTAATTGAAGTCACTAAATATGCGAATGATTTATTTCCAAATTTAGAACGATGTGGGGTCTATGCCCATTCAAAAGATATTATTAAAAAGACCGATGAACAATTAAGGGCCCTCTCTGAAGCGGGATTAAAAATAGCCTATATCGGATTTGAATCAGGATATAACAAACTTCTACAACAAGTTCATAAACACGCGGTAAAGGAAGATCATATTAAAGCTTCTAAAAAACTATTTGAAGCAGACATTACTCTCTCAGCAACGCTTATTAATGGGTTAGGGGGTGCAAATCATCCAGAATTATCACGCAAGCACGCAATTGAGTCTGCTGATTTGGTAAATAAAATCTGTCCAGACGACGACCGGACTTGGTATATTGCATTTCTGAGCCTGATGGTACCTCCTGGAACGGAAATCTTCAAACAAAAACAACAAGGAGAATTTAAAGAGATGCCATCAGATCAAATTTTAAAGGAACTAAAGACTTTTATTGAGCATATTAATTTTCAGAATAAAAACGCACATTGCGTATTTAGATCAAACCACGCTTCAAATTATCTTCCCATAAAAGGAGTTCTTGAGCAGGATAAGAAGAAGATATTGGACGTGATTGAGTATGGACTCACGCATCGAGAGACTTTACGACCCGAAGGATATCGAGGATTGTAATTTTAATAGTATTTTTACTATAATTTATTGGGAAAAATTTAATTGTTTCTTAAATTCTTCACTAATATGACAGCGAAAATAACCTTTATTGTAGGAAGTCCTCGAAAAAAGAGAAGCTGCAATTTCCTAATTGAAAAAGCCATTGAAGGAGTAAAATCCGAACTGGATGATGTTGAAATCAACAAGATTTACGCTGCAGATTTTAATATTACCCCTTGTAATGGGTGCGATCAATGTTTACGAGACCCTTATGAGTGTCCGTTGTCCGAGAATGATGATATGCCACAGCTGGAAGATTCCTTACTGGATTCTGATGCCCTATTAATTGCCTCTCCCAGTTATTTTGGAAGTGTTTCAACTCAACTCAAAGTGATTATTGACCGTTCTCGACCTTGGAAAATGAATAACTACCAACTAAAAAATATGATTTGTGCTCCTTTAGTGGCGATTGGAACTCGAAATGATGCAGCGGGAGGAGTGATAAGTGATATAATTAATTTTGGCCTTATCCAAGGTATGATAGTGGTCGGCGCGCTCGGAAATCCCGTTTTAGAACAAAATATACCTATAACCTCGCTCCAAAAGTATGGCAGGAAAGAATTCTTAGGGAAGGATGAAACTGATGAGCTCGGGGGAATAGTAGCACACAATTTAGGTAAGCGTATAGCAAATCTGCTTAAAACGATGAAAAAATAAAAAGTTAATGAAAATTTTTGAATAATTCTCTTATTTTTCTTTGTTTTTTTTCTTAGTCGTCTTCTGGTAATAGATCTTCGTCCAACTCAAAATCGAGATCATCTTCCATGTCGAAATCTTCGCTTGTACCAATTTCGGGCTCTTTTTCATCCACTGATAAATCTTTTCCCTTTTTTTCTTTCTCTGATTTTAAAGGTTTATCTCCGGGCCAATAACTATTGACAACAATTGCAATGATGATTAGAATTACAAAAATTACGATATATATAGTCCAATCTCCAGTGGGGAAGAAAGCTAATACATAATTAATCCATAATACCATGAATTCTCCGATTGGGCTAACAATCGGACCCAAATAGAGAATGATCGTACCAAAAATATCAGCTAATACCTGAAGAAAATCCAATGCTTGTAATAACATTTAATCTTCCCTCCTCATTTTTCTGATTTTATCTCTATTGATAGTGAAATCGACGAGATCATAGATTTTGATTGCGATAGTTAAGAAATAGATCCCCATGTAGACCAGTATTAGTTGTTGAAGATTTATAGAAACAAATCCGTTATATGCAATTATCTCAAAATTAACGGTGGTGGCCCCAGAAAATTTGTAACTCCATAAATACATACAATTTACGATAATTTGAATTAGCGCAAAAACTCCTTTTCTGATCGACTGTTTCGGTGAGGAATAAGTAAAAAAGGCAAAACCGCTTATTAATAATCCAAACGCGACCACCCAAAAGATGATTGTTCTATAACCCTCTTGAGTTAGGCCTAAATCGATACCAGCAATAGTTAAATCCCTAATATATGAAAAGGTAAGATATGGTACGATAATCGTAAATCCCGCATAACCCAACATAAACAAAAATCCTTTCAGTATATTTTTTCTTGCTCCCATATTATCACCTCAAAGCTCAGTTACATTTAAATTAATTAATCTTACTTCAAAGGAGATTAGATCTAAGGAATAAGACGCGGAAACCGTGATATTAGCAAGAAAAGTTGGATCAAAATAAAAATCTGTAGTAATAAAGTTTGTGGCATTATAATTACCATCTAAAGTCTCCCCATGTAATATATCACCAAAACTCTCTGTATCATCATAGATCGTTTGAGAGACTTCTGTTGCGTTATCCATTTCTATTTTAAAACTGATTGTTAAATTAGTTAGATCATAATAACCAGCATTAGTAATCCTAAATGGAACGTTAATATATGGTTCTGTTGATGTTAGGTTAAAATCTAAAGATCCAGATGGAATTTGTACATTATTAGGATCATTTAAGATTTGTACAGCAGAAAGCCCTCCTAAAACGGACAGAACAGTCATTGAGACGGTAAGAAACAGAACAAAGATACGCACTATCCATCGAAATACGCGCGCTGCTCTCATATTTTAGTTCACTGTTATTAAATTTTTAGTAGATTTAGTTTTATTAGATAAATGTGATTAACTCTTATAAAAAACCATATACTTATAAATTTTTTATTTTTTGCTGTACTAAATTATTTGCCGAGTTTCTATTTGAATTATTGAAAATCTTGGCTCATATTTACAAAAAATAGTTAGATTACTGATTTATTTGAATACTCACAGAAATCTTTAGATGAATTACAATGGGAAAGACAGTCACAGAAAAAATACTGCAAGAACACCTTGTTGATGGGAATTTTGACCGCGAAGGAATAATTGGGATAAAAATAGATCAAACCCTCACACAAGACGCAACTGGGACGATGGCCTATCTTCAATTTGAGGAGATGGGTGTGTCACGAGTTAAAACTGATCTTTCGGTTAGCTATGTGGATCATAATACTTTACAAACAGATTTTAGAAATGCGGACGATCATAGGTATTTGAAGAGCATAGCGGCTAAATATGGATTATATTTTTCACGACCAGGAAATGGCATATGTCACCAGATACATTTAGAACGCTTTTCTGCTCCAGGGAAAACACTTCTGGGAAGCGACAGCCATACACCAACAAGTGGAGGTATAGGGATGATCGCTATCGGTGCGGGAGGGCTAGATGTTGCTGCTGCGATGGCGGGAGAGCCATTTTACTTAAAGACACCTAAGATAGTTAAAGTAGAGTTGATTGGGAAATTGAGAAGTTTTGTTTCAGCAAAAGATATTATTCTCAAAATCTTACGTAGGATTGATGTAAAAGGAGCTGTAAATAAGATATTAGAATACAGCGGTCCTGGAGTGAAAACATTATCCGTTCCAGAAAGAGGTACTATAACAAATATGGGAACAGAAACGGGGGCAACTACATCCATATTTCCTTCGGATGAAGTTACAAAAAAGTTTTTAGAAGCTCAAGGAAGAGCAGAGGTCTGGAGAGAACTCAAATCCGACTCAGATGCGGAATATGATCAAATAATCAAGATTAATTTGGATGAGCTGGTCCCTCTCATAGCCTTACCTCACAGTCCCGGTAATGTAAAATTTGTAAGTGAGGTAGCGGGAATAAAAATAGATCAAGTGTGTATCGGCAGTTGTACAAACTCAAGCCTAAGAGATCTTAAAATGGTTTCGCAGATTCTTAAAGGAAATACGATCGATGAATCAATCGATCTAACAATCTCGCCAGGTTCACGCCAAGTAGTAGACCATCTGATAAAATCGGGTGAGATGGATTATCTCGTGGAGGCGGGTGCAAGGATTTTAGAAAACACGTGCGGACCATGTATAGGGATGGGGCAAGCCCCTCCGACAGATGCGATCACAATTCGAACTTTTAACCGGAATTTCTTGGGTCGCTCGGGAACGCAAAGTGCAAAAATTTATCTAGTCAGTCCTGAAACTGCTGCAGTTTCTGCTATTCATGGAGAAATCACCGATCCTCAAAAATGTGAGGGAAAGGTTGAAATTAATATACCAGATACCTTTATCATTAATGATAATCTAATCGTTCCGCCTTTACAGGAGGAGCACGATATTTCCATAATAAGAGGCCCTAATATCAAATCATTGCCTTCCTTTCCCCCGTTAGAAGAGACATTAGTGGGCACTGTACTGCTAAAAGTTGGGGATAATATTACCACCGATCATATAATGCCCGCGGGGGCCAAAATCCTCCCCTTGAGAAGCAATATCCCCGCTATTAGCGAATATGTATTTAATGCTGTTGATCCCAGATTTTCTGAACGGGCTCGGAAAAAGAATGGAGGATTTATTGTGGGGGGCGAGAACTATGGACAAGGCTCAAGTAGAGAACATGCAGCAATCGCACCTAAATATTTGGGAATCAAAGCGGTTATAGCAAAATCATTTGCGCGAATTCATCTAGACAACTTAGTGAATTTTGGGATTGTCCCCTTGACTTTTAAAAATCAGAGCGATTATGAGAAAATTGAACAAAATGATTCTTTGGAGATTGATTTATCCTCTTTTAACACTGGTGAAGCTAAAATACTAAATCGCACAAAAAAGTCCGAATTAATAGCAGTTCACTCTCTTGATGATCGGTCTATAGAAATTCTAGTAGCGGGTGGGAAACTCCCCTATATACGAAATAAGCAAAAATAATTAATCCATGGAATTTTTTTATCATTTCGGAATTTATACAAAAAACAAAAGAAGAAATGTGAAAGAACCACATTTTAAAAACGGGCGCAACCCGAAAAATCACTAATCTTCTATAATTTATAAGATTAGGTCGTATTTTTGAAAGTGTTGATTTATTTTTTAATTAAGGTTAATCGAGCAACTTTTTGACCAAAGCGATCCATCTCTTCTCCGTCAATTAACAAATCCTTGTATGATTTGTATGAATCTAAAGTGTCCTTTTCAATATACACTTCAAATCCGTCATTATTAGATATATCTTTCATCTCTATGAAACTTCCATGTTTTTGAACATCTTTTTTATCTGCCAATTGAACCAAATCGGTACAGAAATACCCTGATCAAGACCTGCTGGAATATTGATAAATTGCTAGAACGATATCATCAACAGGTTCTCGTTCACGAATCTTTTCGCTCTGTTCCTTAATTAATCGTTTCGCATCATCCGTAAGAGAAACGTTCAATTTAATATCCCTAATTTATTATATTTAGTTATTTGTTTATTAACTTAAAATTACCATCCATATAAAAGATTCAGATTATAATATAAAATTCTGTTATAAAAAGTGGTTTACTAAATTATTGATAGAGGTTCCTATAATTATATTCCATAATTCATATGGATTTTTATAACGGACGCACCGCAAATCACCCATCTTCTAGAATTTATAAGATCGGTTCATTTTTATCCATATACATTTCCTTGCTTTTTAATAAACAGCATACCATAATCCTTATCTTTAACTTTTCCCAACGCCGCATCAATTAGTAATTCGCGTTTTTGTTCGAGTTCATCTATAACCTTTTTTTCTATAAAGACTTCGATTGGAGGATTTCCGTCGACATCATCCCAGAGGATAAATGGTTCAGAATCTCTTAAAATCTTCTTTTTGTCAACAATTTCTACCATGTTCCCACAATAGAAGGTAGTTCAAGAAGAACTTTCATGGTAGAAGATCGCAATCGAAGGTTTTTCACCGTTATTACTTCTGTGCTTTTTACCTTGTTCCCGATAAATATATTTCAAGGCTGTTTTTGTGATTTTGACTTTAAACGAGAACCACCCATTATAATTTTAATTTATATATTTTTTGCTAGTTTTCAATAATTAAAATAGGCTTTCAAAGATAAAATTTTTTCGGATTGCGAAATCCTTTTCTTTGTATAATTTCTGATCTGAACCGATAAGAAATGAGTATTATAAGAATCAATTATTAGTCAAACCCAATTATCTTAATTCTCATTTTTAAACAGCAAATTGGGGATGCTTTTGAATTAGATCGATTTATTAAATTTCAAATATTAACTTATATATTTTAAATATTTAAACAAAAATGTTAAGTACAGTTTGATTTAAAATGAAAAGCGAAGAATTACACGTACATTCTATAGAAGTTGATAAAGTCGCGGATGAGCTTGATACATCAATAGAGAACGGTTTAACTGAAAGGGAAGCACAAAAACGGCTTGCAAAATATGGAACGAACGAAATACAAGAAACTAAGGGAATATCAGCATGGGAAATATTCATAAGTCAATTTAAGGATTTCTTGATCTATCTCTTATTCTTTGCCATCGTTATTTCTATTATTATCGGGTTTTATTCACTTTATACTGGAGAGGAAGCTTCTGAGTTCATAGATGCTTTGGTAATTTTCATTATTCTCATCGTCAATGCCATATTAGGTTTTTATCAAGAATACAAAGCAGAGAGAGCATTAGAAAGTCTTAAACAAATGGCACCACATTATGCCAAAGTAATACGAGATGGGAAAGTACAACAAATTGATGTAAAGAATGTTATTCCCGGAGATTTATTAAAATTAGATGAAGGAGATAAAGTCGCTGCAGATGCGAGACTTATTAATGCGTATTCCTTATATGCTGATGAAGCGATTCTTACTGGAGAATCACAACCAGTTAAAAAAGATTTGAAATTATACGACCAAAAAACTATATTAGCAGACAGAAAAAATATGGTTTACAGCAATACAGTTATCACCCGCGGAAATGGTCTTGCAATAGTCGTGAGGACGGGGATGAAAACAGAAGTTGGTAAAATTGCCGAGAAGATCCAAGAAGAAGTTCATGAAAAAACACCATTTCAAGTGGAAATTGATAAATTTGGAAGATTGCTAGGGAAATTAATAATCGTCATATGTTTTATCGTATTTGCTGTCGAATTTATCCTTATTCTGATCGACGAGGGACTTCAATTTGATCAACATGAAATTGAGGCAATTATTGAAGCTTTTAAAATAGCAATTAGTCTCGCAGTATCAGCGGTTCCGGAAGGTCTGGTAGTAGTTATTACCGTTGTTATGAGCATTGGGATGCGAAGGATGGCAGAACGAAATGCTTTAGTAAAAACATTAACCGCGGTCGAGACTCTTGGGAGAGTCAACATAATCTGCTCCGATAAGACTGGAACCCTGACTAAGAATGAGATGACGGTTAAAAAGGTGTATCTTGGGGGAAAGGAATATGATGTGGAAGGAGTGGGGTATACTTTGGAAGGTAAAATAGTCAAAGATTCTGGTCAATCTATCGATGTCCAAGATGAAAGTTATCTTAAACGATATTTAGAGGTATGCCAATATTGTAATAACTCTACTGTAAATCCAAGAAATGACGGAACGAAAAAAACTGATGTTATCGGTGATCCGACTGAGATTTCACTTAAAGTGCTTTCCAAAAAGATGGATATAGATTCAAAAGCAGAAAAAGTAGATGAAATTCCTTTTAATTCTGATAGGAAAATGATGTCGGTCGTTGTCCGTATGGAAGGAAAACTATATTCTTTAATTAAAGGAGCACCCGATGTCCTCATCGAAAAAGCTGCGAAAGGATTATATAACGGAGAAATCAGATCAATTCAAGCAATTAGGGAAGAATATCTTTCAAAAAATAATGAATTTGCAGAAAATGCGCTTCGAGTGTTAGGTATTGCATTTAAACCATTACAAGAAGGATATAGCGAAGAAGATATTGAGAAAGATTTTACCTATCTTGGTTTAGCAGGAATCATTGATCCCGCAAGGGACGAGGTAAAAGACTCTATTGAAGAAGCTCGGATGGCTGGTATTAGAACAATAATGATTACTGGGGATCATAAAATTACTGCGATTGCGATTGCAAAAGAAATCGGATTAACTGATAAAGATGAGGCGATCACAGGGGCGGAATTGGAAGAGATGACGGATGATGAATTACTTAGAAGAGTAGAAAATGTAGATGTATTTGCCCGGGTCACTTCCGAACATAAACTCAGAATCTTGAAAGCTTTAAAGGGCGAGGGTAAAGTAGTTTCTATGACCGGTGATGGTGTGAACGATGCACCCGCCGTGAAAGGTGCAAATGTTGGTGTAGCGATGGGTATTAAAGGAACTGAAGTTACGCGAGAAGCGTCCGATATGATATTACTTGATGACGACTATTCTACAATCGTAGATGCAATTGAGGAGGGCAGAGGGATATTCGAAACTACGAAGGGCTTCTTTAGATATATGTTAAGTACGAATTTTGATGAGATTTTCTTAATTCTTACTGCCTATATTGTTATGAAGTTGTTTGCGGGAATGTTTCTAGCTCTACCTGTTGTACCTATTCAAATTTTGTGGTTGAATATCGCTACTGATGGTATTCCCGCGATGGTTTTGGGATTAACTCCAACTGATCCAGACGTGATGAAAGACGAGCCCCGTGAAGGATTTTCATTGATATCGGAAATTAAAGGTCCCGTCCTTTTCTTGGGTATTTATACCTCAATTACAGATATTACACTTTATTTACTGCTCTGGTCAGTATTAATTCCAGCATGGGCAACAGCAGGGATTGATCCCAATCTGACAATGGCATATTTAATTGATGGAAGCCCTCAAAACTTATATGCGATATCTTTAGCACAGACGATAGTATTTACGAACCTCGTTATTTGCGAATTAATATTTGTCTATTCTTGTACCTCAAATATTAAACCATTCTGGTTATTTCCGAATAAACATCTGTTCTGGGCGACTGGTCTCTCATTGGCATTACAGTTTCTAATACTCTTTACACCCTTAGGAATTGCCTTTAAAGTAGTCCCACTCTACAGATGGGAATACTGGGTAACACTTCTATTAGGAGCATTCAGCGTATTCATTGTAGACGAGATCCGGAAGTGGAGAATCAGAGTCAAAAGGGGTATGACCAAATTTACAACCTAAGAGTTGTTTTTTTCTTTTTTTTAGTTATTTTTGAACGTCCAAAAAATCTGAAAGTACTTATTCTTTGGTAGCGCTTAAATTTTTATAATTGGAAATTTAATAAACACTCAAACCCAAATCTAAAATATAAATAGCAACTTTATTATTCAAAAGAAATAATTTGTTTGTGAATTTTTAACTAAATAATTAATTATAAATATATTGATATGGAAACTGAAGAATTAGACGCACACGCGTTAGAAGTTGAGAACGTTGCTGATGAGTTGGATACCTCAATCGAAAACGGGCTTAATGAAACTGAAGCAAAAAAACGTTTAGAAAAATACGGACTTAATGAATTAAAAGAAACCAAGAGAGTAACGGCTTGGGAAATTTTTCTCAGCCAATTCAAGGATTTCCTTGTCTATCTTCTATTCTTTGCCATCGCGGTGTCAATCATTATCGGGATCTATGAATTATCTCAAGGTGAAGCGCCCTCAGAATTTATTGATGCTCTGGTAATTTTTATTATCCTTATAGTGAATGCAATATTAGGATTTTATCAAGAGTTTAAGGCAGAAAAGGCGTTAGAGAGTCTAAAAAAAATGGCACCTCATTATGCAAAAGTGATACGTGAGGGAAAGATTAGAAGAATTGATATCGCAGAAGTTGTACCAGGTGATATTATCCAGATTGATGAGGGGGACAAGATTCCCGCGGATGCTAGATTAACAAAAGCATATTCATTATATGCTGATGAGGCAATTTTAACGGGAGAATCGCAACCTGTCGAAAAACAACTCAAGATTCACGATAAGAAAACGATCCTCGCAGATAGAAAAAATATGGTTTTCAGCAATACGATCATAACACGGGGGAATGGAAAAGCAGTCGTGGTACGAACGGGGATGAAAACGGAGGTTGGGAAAATTGCGGAAAAAATTCAAGAAGAAACACACGAAAAAAGTCCATTCCAAGAAGAAGTGGATATCTTTGGAAGAAAAATAGGAATCATTATTATAATTATCTGTGCTATTGTTTTTGTGGTGGAATCTATCTTAGTGTTTGGATTTCCTACTGGGGAAACAAATCAGATCGAGCAACTTATAAATGCCTTTAAAGTAGCAATAAGTCTCGCAGTATCGGCGGTACCTGAGGGATTAGTGGTCGTTATTACAGTAGTCATGAGTATTGGGATGCGGAAAATGGCAGAACGAAATGCTTTAGTAAAAACATTAACCGCGGTCGAGACTCTCGGGAGAGTGAATATTATTTGCTCAGATAAGACTGGAACCCTGACTAAGAATGAGATGACGGTTAAAAAGGTGTATCTTGGAGGCAAAGAATATGATGTGGAAGGAGTAGGTTATGCTTTAGATGGAAAGATCCTCAAGGAGTCCGGAGAGCCCCTCAATATACAAGACAATAACAATCTTGAACGATACCTGCAAGTCTGCCAACTTTGTAATAATTCGACCGTCACTCCTCGAAATGATGGATCCAATAAAACTGATGTCATTGGAGATCCTACTGAGATTTCGCTTAAAGTGCTTGCTAAAAAAATGGATGTAGAGCCTAAAGCAGAAAAACTAGATGAGATACCCTTCGATTCAGACAGAAAAATGATGTCAGTTGTCGTGCGTATGAATGGAGAATTATACTCTATGATTAAAGGAGCTCCCGATGTGCTCATCGAAAAAGCAGGAAAAGGGCTCTATAATGGTGAAGTAAAACCAATAAATGAAATAAAAGACCATTATCTTTCTAAGAACAATGAATTAGCGGAAAATGCTTTGCGGGTACTAGGCATCGCATATAAACCATTGAGTGAAGGATATAGAGAGGATGATATCGAAAAGGATTTTACCTATCTTGGTTTGGCGGGTATCATTGATCCTGCGAGAGATGAAGTCAAAAAATCAATCCAAGTTGCGAGGAATGCCGGAATTCGAACTATAATGATCACGGGAGATCATAAAATCACAGCAATGGCGATTGGAAAAGAAATCGGACTGACAGATAAAGATGAGGCGATCACTGGCGCGGAATTGGAAGAGATGACGGATGATGAGTTAATTAGAAGAATAAGAGATGTTGATATATTTGCCAGAGTCACTTCAGAGCATAAACTGCGAATCCTTAAAGCATTAAAAGCTGAAGGAAATGTCGTATCAATGACAGGTGATGGTGTGAACGATGCGCCCGCCGTTAAAGGAGCGAATGTGGGCGTTTCGATGGGGATTAAGGGTACGGAAGTTACTCAAGAAGCCTCCGATATGATTCTTCTAGACGACGATTACTCTACCATTGTTTCAGCCATTGAAGAGGGTCGAGGAATTTTTGAGACCACAAAAGGCTTCTTCCGATACATGCTAAGCACCAATTTTGATGAGATATTCCTTATTCTAGTTGCTTATATTGTAATCAAATTCGTCACCTTTGCAGCCCTTCCGATAACACCTATTCAGATACTCTGGTTAAATATCGCAACGGATGGGATACCTGCGATGGTGCTTGGGTTCACTCCAACTGATCCAGATGTGATGAAAGACGAGCCGCGTGAAGGTTTTTCATTGATATCGGAAATTAAAGGTCCCGTCCTTTTCTTGGGTATTTATACCTCAATTACAGATATTACACTTTATTTATTACTCTGGTTCGTATTGCTTCCAGCATGGGCTCAAGGGAACATTGATCCAAATTTAACCATGAACTTTATCAACGTGGGAACTGATGCCAATATGTATGCTGCAACATTAGCACAGACGATAATATTTACGAATCTTGTAGTATGTGAACTCTTGTTTGTGTATTCATGTACATCTAATTTCAAACCATTTTGGTTATTCCCAAATAAGAACTTGTTTTGGGCGACGGGACTTTCTTTTGTATTACAGTTATTAATACTGTATACACCAATGGGAATAGCGTTCAATGTCGTCCCGCTATTAAGGTGGGAGTACTGGTTAACAGTGATTATCGCGGGTTTTAGCGTGTTCCTAGTTGATGAGATCCGTAAATGGCGAATTAGAGTAAAGAAAGGCTTGACTACCTTTACCAGCTAACTTATTTTATTTTCCTTTTTTTCTTATATCTATTATTTCTTGTCTTTTTGTTTGAATTTTGGACTCTTTTGAGACTACTTCAATAGTATTTTAAAAATAACAAATATATATTCATTAATAACAATACTTGTATTAATAACTAAAAATGTAGGATTAAATCAAAATGAGTATAGATATTTCAGACGGAATAGAGAGCGGTAGTGTCGATATTACGGTATTAACTACCAATAGTGTTATTTCAACCCTTCTTACCAATGAAAAATTTGGAGGGAAGGTTATTCAACCCCAGAGCAACGGGAGCAAATTATTCGGTGAACACGGTCTTGCAATGTTATTTGAGATTAGAAAGAATGGTGAATCGAAAAAAATATTGTTAGATACCGGAGGGCCTCGAGGAAGTGCTATTGAAAACGCAGCCGCCATGAGTATTGATTTTAACGAGATAGATAAGTTTGTGCTCAGCCACGGACATGTGGACCATTATGGTGGGATGATGGAAGTATTTCCGAAATTAAGAGAAGGCATTGATGTGGTGATTAGCCCTAGTGCGTATGAGCAAAATATGATTCTTATCCCCAAAGAGGAAAGAAAATTCTATACCCCCGAAGAGCTTTCAGAAAATTATCGTGATCTACGGAAGCAAGATGCTTTTCTTTTTGAACTAAAGCTTCCTCCCTTCAAGAAAGCGTTAGTTGATAAATATGTGGGAGAAAAAAACTTCAATCTTATCGAGCCAACCGCCCCAGAAATATTACTTAATGGAATGGCAATAAGCGGAGAAATTGAACTATTCGATAGAAATGAGGTTTCAAATGGGTTTTATCTCATGGAAGGGCGAAAAGATTTCCTTGAAAATACTTTTAGGGATGAACTCTCGATTTATTTGAATATTAAGGGAAAAGGACTGGCAATCATTACTGGCTGTGGTCATGCGGGGATCGTGAATACGATTAAGCACGCTCAAAAGATCACGGGTATAGATGATGTATATGCGATTATCGGGGGATTTCATAAAGAATGGGAATCACCGGAAGATGTGAAAAAAGCCGTTGACTTTATTCAAAACTTAAACCCTGAGATTACATGCGGGATGCATTGTACCGGGTTTGAATTCAATCGACAGATGGCAGATCATCCTTCCCACGCATTTGGTATTAGCGGAACTATTTTTCATTTATAAATATACGGAAAACTTCCATTTCCATTTCTTTTTTATATCTTTATCCTATTTACGGTCTATAAGATACAAAAACTAACGGAGAATAAGGGGAGCGAAACCATCAAATAATTTTATATTTCAATTATAATTTTATAACATATTCAGATAAATTAAATTATCAGTCTATTAACTAAATACAAATAGTATTATGAGCGTTTCAGATATACTTAAACAAAAAGCCGAAGCCGGGCAAAATGTATTGACCGAATATGAGTCAAAAGAATTATTGAAAGACATCGGCATACCAATTCCAGAACAGAAATTGACACAATCCAAGGAAGAAACCATTAACGCTGCTGAAGGGATCGGATATCCCGTGGTGATGAAACTGATGGCAGAAGACATTGTCCATAAATCGGATACAGGAGCCGTAAAGCTCAATCTTGGCAGTAAAGAAGAAGTTGAGAAAGCGTATGATGAGCTCATGGAAATTCCTTCCAAAGAAGAGAAGCAAATCTCGGTACAAGGGATGGCAAAAGAGCCAATCGCAGAACTAATCATCGGTATGACCACAGATCCACAATTCGGACCAGCTCTGATGTTTGGTATCGGCGGGATTTTAGTCGAACTCTTGGAAGATGTAAGCTTCCGAATTGCTCCTATTACAGAATACGATGCGAAGGAAATGATCCACGAGATCAAGGGTTTTCCACTGCTAGACGGATTTCGCGGTAAACCGAAGGCGAATATTGACGCGATCGTAGACGTCCTAATGAAGATCTCGGAATTTGTCATGGAACATCAAGAAGTATACGAAATGGATCTGAATCCCGTGTTTATTTACGAAGATGGGATTGTATGCGTTGATGCCCGCATTATTCTCAAATCCGAACAAGAAAGCGATTAATCGCTCCCTTTTTTATCTCCTATTTTCTCTGAGTTATCCATTAATTATCCATTAGTGATAAGTAATACTGCACTAAGTTGGTGCGTTCTATGAGTACTCACTCCTTTTTAAAAAGATGGTTTAAATAGGAGGATTATCATTTATAATACATACAATATTTATAAATAGATAAAGCACTATTTTTTGTATACAATCCTATTAGGAAATTTATAAATTTTTGATGATTATGTTAAAATCTACTAAAAAAAAGAATACACGACTTATATTTCTGACACTACTGACAATTGGAATACTTTTCGCTTCGGGCTTTCCCGCACTCTTCATGAACTCGCAACTGGCATTTTATGGCGGAAATGAAGGTGAAGATGGGAGGAATGAGTATTTTTCAAAACTTCGAAGCTCGCAACTCGATAATTATAACAATTCTGGAAATAATTTCAATGTCTCTCTCCAGCAATCACTTTATAATACATCAACTACATCTTTTAATAATCTCAGCGAGAGCGGATTATTTACCCAGCCCGCACCTACCATTGACGGCTACAACACGACCTTTGCGAACGTTACCGTGGAGAATGTTCTAGCACCAAATCATGAGATAATAATTGAAGAAGGAATATCAGATCAAAGTGATTTGACAAATCTTGGTCATGCTTTTTCTTTTGAAGTTTTAGGAGATGGAATACTAGATAATTTTTCTATTGTTCTTTCAGAAGTTGACCCTACTGTACGGAACGCAAGTCTCTTTATTGAATTATATGATGCCACATGGGATAATACAGAAGGAAAAATGAAACCAGATTCTTGGATTGTGGATATTGATGACAGCTATAAAGTTTTAGATGGATCAACAGATGTACAATACAATGTAAGCGTTGGTGAAACATTAAATCCATCAACAGATACTGCTAATAATACTTATTTCATTTTAATTTCTCAGACTACCACCTCAGGGGCAACAGTTCAATTTCACCATGAAGATGATGGATCCTTAGATGATTCCCTTACTTGGAGAAATTTCGGAAGTTCAACGTGGTCATTACTGGATTTGGATCCTTCTATGAAGATCAACTTAAGACCACTCAATAATACACCTCGACCGGAACAAATAAATTTAACGATCAATAACAACCCATTTGTCAAATTCAATGATATTGACAACAAGGGCTATTGGAATACGACCGAAGGGATTCTGTCCGACTTGTCGGGAACGCTTGGCTTCGAGATGACTGCCGACTGGTGGGATGTGTCGTGCGATATTACTAAAATTCAGATAAATTATACCAAATCAGACTTAACAGCTACTTCCTCTTTTATAATTCCAACTAAGGAGAGTAATGTGGAATGGAATGTATCAGCGGGGGATTTATCTTATTTTGATTCTCGTATTGATCATACACAAACAATTAACTTTACTA
>SHMW01000089.1:0-323 GCA_008080735.1 Promethearchaeota archaeon | reverse complement strand
GGTTTGAAAGTAGTCTTTTTGTTTATAATGATTCCGGTTCGCCAATTACTCCACTCATAAAAACAGATTTGGGAAACGGATTCCGAGAGATAAAAGTGATTAACGGTGGGAACGGCACTAATTGGTATCTTACCGCCAACTCCTCAAATTTGATGGATTATATAAAAACCGAAATCTTTTCAGAAGAATTCCAGAAGATGAATTATTCGGATAATATTGATTTCTTTGTGAATTTTACTGATTACATCGGAAACGGAATTGTAAATCTGACGGTTTATAGCCCAATTGGTACTGGACAATATATTAATTATACAAATATAAAT
>SHMW01000088.1 GCA_008080735.1 Promethearchaeota archaeon | reverse complement strand
TCTCCATTTTCGGAGATTCGTGTCCTCATAAATGGAAATCAATACATTGAAACAGTAGAACTTAGTACAGCAAATAAAACTTTTAAAGAGGCAAAAGCAGGAGGATTTGATGTACGCTCATTATTATTAAAAGGGGAAAAAAATAATCTCTCGCTCGAAATCTATATTGCAAATGATTTCATCTATAACAAGAGCAATAATATTGCGTTAGATAATATTTCGCTTTTGGTTAGTTATAATTTCATTCGCGAAGGAATTGATTTTAGTCCGTTGGTAATTGGTTTGACTATAGGTTTAGTCGGGCTCGTTATTGGAATTGGTGCCTATCAGCTCTATTTCAAATATCCTCCGACCGTACGTAAGATTCGAAAATTGCGTAAAAAGATAAGAAAGAATAAAGGCTCTAAAACAATAACACTTAATAGTTATAACGAAAAAATAAATAATATTTATCAACATAAAACTGAGTCATTGAAAACGCCTCAATCCGAGTCTGAGATTTTCCAGAAAGACTCAATAAAAAAATAGCGATAATAATAATAATAATAATAAACCAAATTTAAAGAAAAAATTCAAATAAGATTCAAATTAAAATCAATACAAAAAAAAAGGAAAGGAAAAAATGCCAAAAGGATTTATTATTACAAAATGGACGGAAGATAAAGGTCTCGTAGTCCAAATTAAATACCCAGAAAGTATCTCTGTGGATTTAGATGATATGATGCGTATTTTCTATGCGCATATTACCGGTGCCGGAGAGGCGGGAAATGTGTTTGTGCGACTTGAGAAAGCGCGTTCGAATGTTTCCAGTCACTTTACGGGGATGGAATCGGATAATCCGTATATGATTAATCTGATGCTGGAGCTCGGCGAATACCCCGAAATTTACGGCGAGAAGATCCTCGAGGAGATAAACCAGGATATTATAAATTATCTAAGTCAGATTGATCAGAATCCTGAGAATGCGCCAGATTTAGTGAGAGATTTGGTTAAATATCTTAAAGATTCGCTCTTCCTCTTAGAACGGCTCGAAAATCTGAGTAAAGAGCAGAAACTTGCTCAAATCTACAGTGGAGAGAAGACGCGTACTATTCTTGACATCCTTCAAGAACGAGCACGGTCTAAACGGGAGCTTCAAGGAGTCCTGGAGCAAAAGTTAGGGAGACTCATTTCTAATTTAGATATCGTATTGGACCCGTTCGTGAAAACAGATATGATCCGCCAAGATTGGGTGGAAGGAAGCAGTGACATCCTTTTATTTTTAAAATCGGATTTTGCCATTATGCGAATACCGCCCGAGAAAATTGTAGAGCTTGCCAAAGAAAATAAGCCCGATCCCAAAATCGCTGAAAAATATTTAGAAACCGCACGAAACTTTTTCAAAGATTACGAGCCAAATGAAGAGGATAACCTCAAAATCGCTTCCATCATGATCAACCCAGATATTTATGATTATATTGTCTTATTTCGGGAAAAACCCTATCCATTAAAAAAAATACCAAAGGGTCCTGGGGAATCGTTTGAAACCATTAGCGCTCTTATGCGACGATTGGAAGAGAATGGCATTATTACGGTTCTCGAAGACAAAACGGGGATGAAATGGGTTTTCTTACTCACGGACGTGATTGCAGAGCAATTTTACCCCGAATATTTAATAGAAAAGATACGGCAAGATTTTGTCGAAGGAATTTTAAAGAAAGATATTGCCATTAAGCATTTAGACATTCTTGAAAACGCATATTCAAAATGAGATGAGATAAGCAAAAATGAGTGATGAAACCACGAGTAATCAAGATTCTTCCATCAAGCAAGTTTTACAATTGGTAGGTCTTGAATCAGACGAGATTGAGACTTATTTTAAGATTACAGGACGCGGACCAGTCATGCTTGGAGAAATTGCAATTTTATCGAAAGTATCTGAGGAACGCGCGCAGCAGATAGCCAACGATTTGTTGGAAAAAGGGTTAGTGCGAGAAATTCCAGGAAAAACTCCCCACTATATGGCACTACCTCCGTATGCTGCCTTACTGAACCAAATTCAGCAATTTCGAGAAGTGGTTGAGAATATCCAGCAGCGAACACCCGAATTATTAGAAGAACGGTTCAAATCGATCGAGCAACAAACTGCGAAACTACAGAAATTAGAGGACTATAGAAATCATATCCATCAAATGAAGCAAAATCTTCCCGCCCAAATAAAGAATCAGTTTTCAAAATTCGAAGATGAGCTTGAACAAGTTAAAAAATTTCAAGAGATAAAGCAATATATCCTTAATTTGCGAGAGATTGTGCCCGACGATATCACAAAAGACTTTGAGAGAATGGAAGAGAGGTTGGATGTTATCAAAACAGAGATTTCCAATGCGTTTGAAACTCAATTTAGAGTCGGTGCGCTCAAAAAGATGGCGGAGAAAATAGTATCCAATATTATGTATAAAGAATTCAATCAAATCGTGGATGAGTTCAAGGGAAAGATTGTTAATACTACACAAGGGATGTTGGACGACGTAATCGGTCAATTAGGAAGTTTATCTGACGCAGCTGGGGATATCAGCACAGGATTAGATAATACTTTCGATGATATTGAATCAGGTTTGCGTGAAACCTTAGAAGATCTCGATATACGAATTAAAACAGTCTATAATGATATAACTGGGGGAATTCAAGAGCTCAAATCGATGTTCCAGAAGGAAATATTCCAAACTCTGCAGCAAGATATCATCACTAATATTCTAAATCAACTCCAGCTTTCGGAAAGTACCATGAAAGAATTCTGGGAAAGAGCGAGAAAAGCATCACTCCTTACTTTTAAAGATGTGTGGTTTGTTAGAAGTGCGGAGGGAATGAAAGCCCAGATAAACGATTCGATCTCACGTGTAAAGATGCGCTTCCATATTATTGCTCCAAGATTAGAAGATATTGATATGGTCGCAATTAAAGATGTCAAGAGGCATGTGAATGTAAGAATTTCTACTAATTTTAGTATGGCAAATGAGGATCATAAACAAATAATCGAAAGTGCTCAAGAATTTCCTAATATAGACATCCGGCATTATCCCCGAGAGAACCTCTGGTCAATTAATAAGGATTTTGAGGAGGTTATTGTCTGTGTGGTAGCACCCGGAATGAATCCCGATGAGATGGAAATCGCAGGAATGGGCTCAATCTTAGAGGAGCACATAAAGTTGTTTGCGGCTGTATTAGAAGATGTATGGATCCAGAGTAAGAAATTAGACCATGTGGAAGCAACCCAACCAATAGAAAGACCGAAATCAGGAGATGCTTTAATTAAACCCTCACAATATAAAGAGCGGCGAGAAACTGAGGAAGAGGAGACAATTCCAGGAAAAACTGAGACTTTTACTTCACAATCGTCAAGTGAAGTCCAAGAAGCGGAAATCAGTACCACTCCCCCAGAACCAGAAATTCAAGAAGAAGAACCAATTCGACAAGAGACAATCTCTCGCCCGAATCCAGTGGAACAACCTGCCACCACCTCAAATGAGTCGGAAAAGATAGAAGATACACCCGCAGAGAGTATTTCACTTCCAGAAAAGTTCGCCAACTTAGAGAACCAAATTGAAGAATTAACTGCGGTTGAAGTCTCTAAAGAGTTAAGCACCCTAAAACAGATAATTCTTGACCAAAAGGGGTATTCGAGCGTGTTAAAGCAGATAAATCTCAGTATCTCGATGTATAAGAATGTCGGTGGGAATCTCAATCTATCTGAGTTGGACGAATTGAAAAAGAAAATTACGTTTTGGAAATCAAAATTGGGCATCTAAGATGGCTTTAGACGCATTCATGCAAATTGGAATCCTGCAATTTTTAAAATAAAATTTTCTATACTTTTTTTCTCTTTAGTATAATTTAGGATTTATTATACCTAAATGGTCTGCGGCAACTTTTAGGATCTCATCTTTTGAACCTATATAAGCCAATAATTGATGCTGAGCTTCACCCACTGATTTTTCTGCTTTAGTTTCAAATAAATTAAGCTGAAATTCAATTTCACCGTAACGCAATTGTGGTTTATTCGGTGATTCGGAATTATATGATTGGATAACACCGATCTCAGAATTGGGATGGTCTCTGGCAACATCAAAACATTCCTCTTGTGATTGTGGAATATCATCAGATAATTTAACTATAAAGCTATAATCCTCAGAATTGGGAATCTTCAACACATACCCAATTTTAGCCTTTCTCGAGAAATCAATGTCTTCTGGACGGACTGCTAATTTATATACTCCATCCACATCGATTTTAAATCCAATATAATTCTTTCCTTTTATTAATCGGCTCTCAGGAATGGTTCTAAAATATGATAATGGTTTTGGATTTGATTTTGTGGGAATCAAAACGGTCCCGGGATTCGAAGATCCCCCACTAATCACATTAGTCAGACTCCATCCATTAACCTTAAGATTTGGTTGATCAAGCTGACAAATATCATGATGTTGAATTCCACAATAGTCCAATCCCGAATCTAAGGGATCCTCTATTAACTCAATTGCTCTGGTGATTTTCCCTTTATATGTTTCATCACTCATCTGATTTTTAACTTCGGTTATCGTTTCTAATTCGCATTTAGTTGTTGTGTGATCTAGTATCTTATATGTGGCGGGATCCAATTTTTCTGGACAAAACCAGCCTTCCCAAGTTTCCGGGTTCTTATAGAAAAACAACCGTTCTGGACTTATCCAATAACGATCCCCCCCGATGTCACGTTTTCGATTCTTTATGGTTTTGGGTAGATTAGGATTGATCCATAGTAAGCTTATGGAATCGGAATTCGGAAATATCCCTATGGGCCTTCCACCATATTCAGATATAACTACTTTACTATTTTGATCTTGCTCCAGAATCGTATAATCCGAAGCGTCTTTTAGAGAAGAGAGCAGATGATCAATTGTAAAATAATTCATAGTCATAATAAGGAAAACCCCTATATAAAATGGAGGAGATCATAATAACTAAACATTTGAAATATGATTAGTTTGTCTATCTTTAATTTATATTTTAGTGTACTTAACTATTAATAGCTTGACTCAATCTATTATATATACAAATATTTAAATCAATTTTTTTTATACTAGGGATTCATGGAAAATTTCTTGTTTCTGAGTCTTTATTTCATCTTCGCGCTCCTCACTATACTTGTGGTTCTTATCGGGCGCCAGCGAATTCAATACATTTTTAAGCCGTTATTAATCCCACTCTTGATCATGTATTACATTTTTAACGTACCCCTTCTTGAAGTGAATTGGTTTATTGTGGCGGGATTAACTTGTGGGTTAGTGGGGAATGTGTTCTTCATGCATCTCGAAGAAGATGAGATGTTTTATCACGGAGTACTCGCACATATATTAGGTTATGGATTTTATATTTTCGCATTTTTCGGTTATTTTGTTGAATTTCCAGGTTTTCACTTATGGAAGTTATTGCTCTTCCTTCCAGGTCTTTTAATCGTCGTGTTTATATTATATCAAATACGAGGGGATTATGAAATCGTAAAGCTGGCCATGATTGGCTATATTTTAGGAGTATTTATTATGTATATCTTTTCCATATTTTTCTTACCAACCTCTCAAGGAGGAGATTTTTGGCTTCTATGGCTGGGAACCATTCTCTTATTACTTTCCTCTATTATAATAGCTATTAATAAATTCAGGAAAGATATTCCGCATACTGAGGCGCTTTTTCTAGGAATTTATTATCTCGCTCAATTTTTTATAATAGAAGCGATAATCATAACAACTTTAATGGCCTAATCTAATTGAAACTAGCCAAAAGAATTATATAAATAGCATCCGATAGTATTTTAACTATGATTCAATACATTTTTCTCGGAATACTTATTGCGGATTATATTATCCATATAGGGAGCGAAGTAATCGAAAATAAACCATTAAGATTCGCCACCAAGCCGTTTTTGATGCCACTGGTAATCTTGTATTACATTTTTAGTGTTGGTGTGGCTATGGTGAATTGGTTTTTAGTTATTGCGCTCATATTTGGCACATTAGGAGATATCTCATTGATGATCGGGAGGGAAGGTAAATGGTTTATGATGGGATTAGGTTCCTTTCTTATCGGCCACATTTTCTATATCATTACATATCTGTTGCTAAGCGGGACATCTTTACTCCAATTTCCAGTATGGGGGTGGCTATTTTTAATCCCATTAATCGCAATCACATTATTGTTGTATATGCGTATTAAGGACAAGATGGGAGATTTACAAGTGCCAACTATAGTCTATATAGTCGTCATTTTTATGATGAGTTTCTTTGCGATGCTCCTATTGTCCATTTTCGAAATTTTTGATTTTACTCTTGTCTATTTGGGGGCAATCTTGTTTATTATTTCGGATGGAATTATTGCCATTGCTAAATTTGATGTCGACATCCCAAAAGAACGAGTCTACATCATGATTACTTATGTGCTTGCGCAATTGCTCATTACACAAGGAATAATCTTATATCAAATCCCATAAGTTCTTTTTTTTTTATTTCAATTTTTTTTAAAGTTTTAATAAAGCTTCCAAAGAATTTCATTAATTAGGTTTTCAATAAGGTTTCTATATATTTTAATTTCTAATAAACACACTTTAATCTCGTAAACTTAGATTTTTAGTAATAGAATATCTTAGAGGATTAAAACACAAAATTTTATTCTAAAATATATTCTGTGGTATTCCTTCTAAAAAAAGAAAGTAAAAAAATTTTTAATTCAGAAATAATTAAAATATATAACTTAGATTTGCGCTACTTTTGCCTCTGTAGCTCAGCCGGAAGAGCGTTGCCTTGGTATTAATCGGAACTGCTTCCGATTACCACATAGGCAAAGGCCGCGGGATCGTGCCCCGCCAGAGGCTTAATTCTTTCTAACATCAGTGAATTAGACTCGTTTAGGCAAGATTAGTTCTTTTATCTCATTATCCAGTACCACTCCTAAGGATGGAAAGAATTTATAGATTCCCTAGTTATTAATATTATAAAAGTCTGTGAAGATTGCTATTATTTATATATAGGTTCCAAATTTAGTTTTGTCTGAGCTTCAAGGGATAATTATATAGTATAAAAGACTCCATTTTGTTCGAAAACTTAAATTTTAAGTAATTAGAAAGTGAAAAAAATATATCGATTCCTACAAAAAGAAATTGATGTTATGCTAGAAATGTATTGACAACATGTTGACATTTTTTCTAACCGTTTCGACGCGGCGGTCAATACCAACTCACGCATCGCGGACGTAACACTATGTCCTCTATTCCCTTGGCGAATTTCACGTTGGGAATTGCTTTTCTCATGATGTTTAATGCGGCATTGATGTCTGCATTGATGATCCGTCCATCGGACGCACGGAATAACCCCCGTTTTTTCAAATGGTCTAATCTTAATCCCTTATATTGATAATGCCATCCGATATCTTCCCGATCTAAAAAACTACACTTGGACGTGTATGATTCTTCTTGCAATATGACATGAATACCGATTAATTCAGCTTTATATTGTATTTTATCAATTAACATCAAAAACGGGATGGACACGAAATTTTGATTGTTCCGCTTGCCCATGTTCACCTCTTGCTTCCACGTGGCGTTATACCCGATCACCAACGTGCCGATATCGTTCTCGACGCAATGTTCCACGATGTTTCTGGATAACTTATGAAAAACATCGTGTAACTTGTTATACCTAACCAACGACAACTTGGTTAATTTTTTCGTCCAATGCGTGTATCCTTGCTTGTCTTTGGCGGACATTAATCTAGCGCGTTCCTTATTGAAAAATTGATTGATACTCTTCACAACACCGCCCTTGACAATGATCGGCCTGGAACCGATATTGTCTGCCATGGCTACGATGTTGTTCACGTTAATATCAATGCTTGCCACACGCTCGGGATCTAACCCGTAATCTTCCTTTTTTTAAATCTACACGATGCAGATCACATATATGCCCCGTTTGGGCACGATCTCTACTTGGCTCTTATTTGAATGTATTGACGATTTATTGACAATTTCAACATGTTATGTAGATATTATTGTTTTCTGATATGAAATAACCGATTCTTTCAAGAATTCAAAAATTAAAATCTCAGAGGGCAGATTTCATATTGGAAAAGTATTTCATGGAAGGGTTTCAAGAAAAAACTATTAAATTTTTAAAAATTGAAATATTTAAGAATATTACCAGAGTTTTTAATAATATTTTAGTAACGATTTATCTTTCTTTCCCATCTGCCGGCGTAGCTTAGCTGGTTATAAAGCCAGTATCGGCTTGACTACAGCGCCAGACTCATAATCCTTCTGAAAAAATGGGTCAGACTGGATGTATTCTGGAGGTCGTGGGTTCATATCCCACCGCCGGCACTCTTTTTATCTATGAGTGATAAAATTCTTATTTTGGACAAAATTAGATCATATAAGATTACCCAGTCACAGGGGTTATTCTCAATTTTGAATAGTCCGCATTATTATGAAAAATCATAAAATTGAATGGCTTATTTTTGATGCGTGGGGAGTTATTTATACAAAAAGAAATTTTATTCACAGTTTTTTATATCCCTTCTTAAAACAGCGAGATCCCCATATTCAAGAAGATGAACTTTACAAGGAATATTTTAAAGCAAGTAGAGGCACATTTGCTTCCAAGGATTTTTGGGAGAATATCGGCTTCAAACAAGAGTATCCTGAAATCGAACAACAATATTTAAATTCTGTTTCATGCTTAGATGACCAATTTATAGAATGGATTCCCAAATTTAAAGAATACTATCGGGTTGCCCTCTTAAGTAATGATGTCGAAGAATGGTCAAAATTTCTTTTACAAAAATATAATATCACTCGACATTTTGAAAAGATTATTATCAGCGGAGAAGTTGGGTTTAGAAAACCAGGCGTGGAAATATTTGAATATTTTTTAGAAATTACTAATGCATCTCCCTCGAGATGTGTTTTTGTTGATGATAGATTAGCGAATCTAAAAGCTTCCGCAGAAGTCGGTATGAATACAATTCGATTCATCAGAAAGGACTCTAAAACCCCATTTTGTTCGGAATTTGAAGTTGGCAGTTTTCAGGAGTTATGGCACGTTTTACTTAATGTTTTAAGTTAGATTAGGAATTTAACCCACGTGTGTTTTGTGATACGACTTGTCTTGTAATAGAGATAAAAATTTAAATCCCAAATTAGGTTAAATTCATTGATTTTTGGTTATATTTAATAGAGACTAGGTATTGTCTAATCGATCTTTTAACCATTCAATTTCTTTTTCCTTCGCTTTTCGTAGCTTTTTCTCCTCTTTTAGCTCCTCTTCTCTCTGTTTTAGCGCCTTTTCTTTCACTTTCAATTCTTGTTTATATCTTTTCTTTTGGTCTTCTAGTTTTCGCTCGAGGTCAACAATCTTGATTATATTCTCTACTCCCAATAATTCCTCTTCCTCTTCATCAGTATCACTTTTTAACGCAACATTTTTACTGATATTTTCTATTTTCATCTTATCCTCTCCATCGCTTCAAAAATAGCAATCGCGAATATCTTAGCGGATTATGGGAGTTATCTTAAATTCATGGATTTTAGTCATATACAGAATTTTTCAAAAATTTATCAGTCATAGAAATAGAGATATATAATTAAAATCTAAGTATTGTCTAATCGATCTTTTAACCATTCAATTTCTTTTTCCTTCGCTTTTCGTAGCTTTTTCTCCTCTTTTAGCTCCTCTTCTCTCTCTTTTAGCTCCTTTTCTCTCTCTTTTAGCTCCTCTTCTCTCTCTTTTAGCTCCTTTTTTTTCACTTTCAATTCTCGTTTATATCTTTTCTTTTGGTCTTCCAGTTTTCGCTCGAGGTCAACAACTTTGATTATATTCTCTACTCCCAATAATTCCTCTTCCTCTTCATCAATATCACTTTTTTTTGCCACATCTTTAGTGATATCTTCTGTTCCCATTTTTATATCCTCTATTAATTTATCGATCGGTATTTCGCATATATTTTTTGATAATATAATTACGACCAAATAATAAATACACACACTCTCATTTATAATTTTGTCTTCCTTTTTAGAAACTCTTCGGAGTAAATAACTGAAATAGAGATAATCATTATGCGAAAAAATTTCCTCACGTCTTTTTAGTTCATATCTCAAATATTTTAATTGACTGGAGTGATACTTAAATTCTATGATTTCAAACTCATCGTGACTATTGTGAGTTGGTACTTTCAGATCAAAATAATGTCTCCCCTTGCGTCTAAATTCCTTATTAAACTCCCCCTCACCATCAAACAACGCCTTATTAACAAATTCTAGCAATAGATCATGACTACTGGTAAAATCTTTTCCCGATTTTTCCTTAGTTTTATTTATTAGATCAGTTATGGGTTTTGACCAAAAAGTATGGATAAGAAAATTATCATAATCTTTTGAAAAATGCATTATTATATATTGGAGTTTAAAATTTAAAAACTAATTTCTAATGCATATACCCGGATTAGAGATAGTTAAAATATTTTTTGCTGGAAGATCTCTTCATATGATTACAATATCTACAAATATCTCCTCTACGGCTTTTTTAACCAACCCGATTTTGTTCTGAGATTAAGGAAAGAAGTCTAAAGGAGTTATAATATATCTAACAATTTTTTTTGCAAAAAAAGTAAAAATTATAAAAACATCTAATCAGCCAATCGCGATAGATCTTGTTGATGGTAATTTTTTACAATCTCCAAGAGAAAGTCCAAATACTCTGATTGAATGTTAATTCCATATTTCTCACTTAAGGATTCACTTACGTCCTTCTTTGTTAATTCTTGCATTTCGGTATGATTGTGAAGTATTTTTATAATAGTATTGGAGAGTTCGAAAGCTTTGATAATCTCACTTCTTAGAATTATTAATCCAGATTTTGCATACTCTTCGGAAAGAAATTTTTTTACCATCGCACTTTCAATTTTCATATTTTTTAAATACTTCTTTTTTTTATCCCCGTCAAAAATCTCGTCGTAATCTACGATTTCGTAATTATCATAATTCCATTTATAACGTATATATTCTAAATGATTCAGAATTGAAATATTAGAAATAAAGGTGTCCTTGAAAATGAAATCGAGTATTTTGTGTAAATTTTGAGAAACAACTTCGCTATCGTTCAATAATAGCACATTTTGCTTCGAAAATACACCATTCAAGATGGAGGAAAGCTCAACCGCACTTATTTCTGATAATAACGAGTCAAGATTTATTTTATCCAGATCTCTGAAATCATCTAAGCGACCCTTATTTTGGATTTGAACATCTGGGAGATCGATTTTAAAATCACTTACAAAACTATCTCTAACATTATAATTTTTATCGATATACGCCACAAATGAATGGGAGCAAATTATAGACTCGTCGATGTTAATGGCTGTAATACCCTTCTGATTGGTCTCCAAGAGCCTCTCGTCTACTTGGATTTTCCCCGACGTGTTGCATACGGGGCAATGTATTTTGACACGTTTCATTCAAATTATAATAAGAAAAATAGGATATAATAATATTAGGATTTCCTAAAATTCACACGATAATCAGCAATATTCAAATATTAATTTCCATAAGATCCTTTCCTATGAGTACTTTTTTGCCAAATCTCTCCTCCGCGGCTTTTTTCATTATAGAAACAAGGTTTTCAAATATGGGGGAGATATGAATTAAAACGAGACATTTAGAATTGGATTTTTTTGCAATTTCAGCTGCATCGGAGGGTGTACAATGGTTGTATTTGTGAGCGATTTTTTCAAATTTATCGGGAAAGGTGGCCTCGCAAATCAATAAGTCAGAGTTTTCGGCTAAGAGAGTGAATTTTTGATTAGGTTTCGTATCTCCAGAATATGTCATCTTTGAATTATTTTGCATAATGGAATACGCATAAGCGGGAAATCCATGTTCGACATGAACTGCTTTTAGAATAATATGTGGATGAACATCAAGTTCTTGTATTTCATAAATTTCTTTCAATTCAATGAATTGAATATCAAAGCCTCCCATATCTTTGGGTGTATGAGAAAGTTCTAATATTTTCTTGATATTGTGTTCAGTTGAAGGTGGGCCGATAATTTGAATCGGCTCCGAACGCCCTCGAATCCAATAATACCATAAAAGAGAGAAAATTCCTAAAAAATGGTCATTATGAAGATGGCTAATGCATATTACTCTTATCTTATTAATAACCCCTAATTTGATAAGTTTTTGCGTAGTTCCTTCCCCACAATCTATTAATATATTATCATTTATTAAATATGCTGGGTATGTTCGATTTTCTGAAATAATTCCTCCCCCCGTCCCAATAAGTGTAACTTTCATAATGTATTTAATCCATAATGTAAGTTATTCTTTTTCTTTGACCAATGTCCCACCCGATCGTGTATCTGCTCGTTTTTTAAAATCAGATTGAAATCCTGGTTTATAGTTCATATATTTTGGAATGGGATATCGTAATCCTGCCTCATGGGTCGCCTTCAATCCCTCCAAAAGAAGTTCAAGTTTATTTATTGGAACAGAGAATAAAACTTCATTATCATCAACCCCTCCCCAGACTCTATCTCCATTACCTAGAATGACTAATTGAGGCAGGTTAGTCTGATATGTTTTCACGATTCCTTCATGACATGATCCAATCCGCCCTGCTGCTGTGAAATCCATAACACCTCCTTTCATATATAGATAGGATTGAATGAATCTCATTGCTTGTGCAGGGACACAATAAATATGGATGATATCGGGAAGTATTTTTGTTCTGGTTAAAGGTGAGATGACTAATCCAATGAATCCTTCGTGAAAAATGTATAAATGCTCATTAAGTCTTTCTGAGGTTTCCAAATCTTTTGAATAAAGTCCGACGTTGAATTGATGTCCCCATTTTGCTATGTTTTCAGAAATCGGGTCCCATCCATAAACGGTTCTAGCTAATTTACATACGATATCCTCCTCGGTAATTGCTATTGTCCAACCGTATGAGCGTGCCATTCGAAAGTTCTGGCAAACAAAATTTTGATTACCGATATCTTTACTTGGGTGTTTTGCCCCGTCGGGTATTTCAGTTTTGTCTTTTATTAGTTTAATTGCCAAAGGAAAAGTCGCGGGTCTGATAAGTTCCTCTATTTCTTTTCCATATTCTTGAACTCTTCTTAATTCTTCCATTGTACTGAAATAATAATTTTAATTTGGTGGTAAGTTGATATTTCATCGTTATCTAATAAAAATATTTCTTATATTCTGTATCTCTTTAATTTTTAACTATAAATTTTTTATCATACGTTTTAATACATATTCATATGGATAGATTAAGCTCGGAGAAAATTTCTTCGAAAGAAGTAGGAATCCTTGATAACAATGCGGAATGGTTAGGAATCCCAAAAAGTCATTTGATGGAATGTGCTGGATATTCTTTCGCAATGGAAATAATACAACGATATAAACTTGATGAAACCTCAAAAGCACTTATCTTTTGTGGTACCGGAAATAACGGAGGAGATGGCTTTGTTATTGGCCGTCATTTATCATCTTTTGGTATCAAATCGAAAATATTATTAATGGGTGGACCGTCCAAGATTAGGACTGAAGAGGCGAAACTCAATTGGGAAATTATTTCCGAATCCCTTACGCATAGTATTGAGTTTGAAATTATCAATGATTCAACTGATATTGTTAATCTCGGCATCATATTAGATCAAGAACAACAACCATATAGAATTATTATAGATGGACTATTAGGAACAGGTATTAAAGGAAAAGTGAGAGAACCGTATGCCACTGCGATAGAATTTATTGACGAAATAAGGGAACATCACGCAATTCCCATAGTCTCAATTGATGTGCCATCAGGATACAGTCCAGATACGGGAGAGGTGGGAGATATCGCTGTAAGAGCCGATCTTGTGATCACCTTCCATAGAAATAAAATAGAGATGAATACCGATAATGAATATATTAAAGAGATTGTTGTAAAGTCGATTGGTATACCGAAAGAAGCATGGTTATTTCTAGGAAGAGGGGATCTGCTTCCCGCCTTGAAATATCGAGAGCCTGATTACCATAAAGGGCAATTTGGTCGAATGCTGGTAATTGGTGGATCTAAAAATTATTCTGGAGCACCGGCATATTCCTCACTTGCCGGGATTAATTTTGGATGTGATTTGGTCATCACTTATACTCCCCAAGTGATTGCCGATGTATTACGGGGATATTCTCCAAACATGATCGTGCGATCGCACCCCGGAGATTGGTTATCTATGGAATCGTTCGACGAGATAATGTGGTTGGTTGATTGGGCTAATTCGATATTGATTGGACCCGGTATGGGAGAAGAGAAAGAAACCGAGGAATTATTGGTTAACCTATTAGGGCAATTCAAGGAAAAGGAAAAAAAATTTGTATTAGATGCCGATGCGTTAAAGCTCATAAAAACCCATCATGATCTTATAAAGGGGCAATCATGCATCTTAACCCCCCATGAGGGAGAACTTAAGATTATGGCTGATATTGAGCTACCTTCCCATGATAAGATTGAGGATCGAGGAGAAAAAGTGTACAAGTTTGCAAAAGAGCTCGATGTGACTGTCTTACTGAAAGGCCCTTATGATTATGTCAGCAATGGGAAAAAGCTAAAACTAAATCGGACAGGATGTCCTGAAATGGCAATTGGCGGTACCGGCGACGTATTGGCGGGATTGTGTACGAGTTTTGTAGCAACAAATGTCAATAATTATAGAGCTGCTTGCGCCGGTGCCTTTTTAAATGGGTATGTCGGAGAGTATTGTAAAAAAATTTTAGGTCCACGATTCACCGCAATGGATATGATCGAACATCTTACTAATGCAATCCAAAGTCTCTTGTAATTTTTTTATATTTCATTTATCACATTCACGGGGTATCTTCCTTCGCAACACATTCATGAACAAGTTTCCCGCGTTCCGTTAAATTCATTACCACAACTTTAGGACGACTCATATTTTTAATTGCATAATTAATTCCTTGCGTTCCCATCCCCGATGATTTCGTTCCGAGAAATGGAAAATGATCGGGGCCGCGGGAACTTTTTCCATTTATTTGGATGGTACCTACCTCTAATTCTTGGGCAATATTGAATGCCAAATCAATATCATTGGTGAAAATCATACCTTGAAGTCCATATTGAGATTGATTTGAAATTCTAATCGCTTCATCAGCGCTTTGAATTCTGATAAAGGGAATAACCGGTCCAAATTGCTCTTCCCAAGCAATTCGCATGTCCTCGGTGACATAATCTAGAACGGTCGGCCATATAATATTTTTTTCACGCTTGTTGCCGCATTTTAGTTTCGCACCTTTTTCAAGCGCATCATCAATCAATTCTTGAATATAATCACATTGCTTAGAACTTATGATTGGTCCGATGTCTTTATTTTCCGCAGGATTCCCAATCGTTAATTTTTGTGCTTCTTCAGTGACTCTTTCAACCAATTCATTGGCTATACTGGGCATAGGCAATACGCGCTTGACTGCGGTACATCTTTGGCCATTATAGGAAAATGCCCCAGATACAACCGCACGCACCGTCATCTCCAAATCAGCATCATCTAAGACGATCGCAGCATCCTTCCCACCAAGTTCTAATAGTAAAGGCTTCATACCCGTTTTTTCCGCAATACGTTGACCTGTAGAAGATGAGCCGGTAAAACTGATCATATTTATATCGGGATGGCTAGATAAATAATCTCCAATTTCTGAGCCTCTCCCCGTAACAAAATTAAATACGCCCGGTGGAAGTCCCGCTGTTTCTAATATAACTCCAAAATGAGAGGCAGTAATTGATCCCTCTGTAGGTGGTTTCATTACCACTGAATTCCCTGCCAGTAGAGCTGGTGCGATTTTTGAGCCTGTTAGATTAAAGGGGTAGTTAAATGGCCCAATGCATAAAATTACACCAAGAGGGACTCGATAGGTCATTGAGATCTTTTCTCGAGAATCTGCTTCCAAGACATCCCCCACTAAGGTCTCTCCTAATAGTTGATCTCGAGATTCCGCAGTCGCATTAAAAATTAGGGCGGTCCGCTCTATCTCTGAGATTGCACTACTTAGCTTCTTTCCATTCTCTTGCATCAGTATGTTTCCTAAATGTTCTGACCATTTATATATCAGTTTTGCCGCTCGTTTTAGGACATCAGAGCGCTCTTTTATTGGAGTAGTCTCCCAACATTCCACGTTCTCTTTTGCTGTCGCGATAATATGATCCACTTCATCTTTCGTACATGCTTGCACATTTCCGAGGAGCTCTCCGTTATATGGGTTAGAAATAGGGATAGTCTTTCCCGAAGAGGAGACTTTCCATTCGCCCATTTCATAATATTTATAATCCTTCCCTTGCCTCATAATGTCGAATTCTGGGACTCCTCGTAGATCTTTTTGCATTTTTATGTCACTTATAATTTTATTATATCAATCTTTTGAATATACTCTTCTAAGTCAAAAGAAAGATTAAAAATCAGATCGTTATAAAAAATAAAGACTCTCATCCCAGCATTTTTGGTAAAAAAATTAGATTGGCACTCCAAGCAAAAAAAATTTCGATAAATTCGTGTAAGAATTAGGAGAAGAAAAATTATATTAAGACCAATTTTCTTATTTTTGTTAAAAAGTGAATAAATACATCACTAAATTTTTTATTCAAAACTTTTATATAATTAATATATTTGAGTCAAAAAGAAGAATATATTGGAATTACATCTAAAAATTAAAAACTAAGAAGGCTGAAAATAATATGGTACAAGTATTTCTCATAAACCCTGACGGAACAACTTCTGAAGTAAAGACCGAAGGTGCCGTAAAGGACGTACTCGAAGAGGATGAAGCGTATGTAATCGTGTCGGATGATGTCCGAAAGGTCTATTTATGGAAAGGGTCAAAAAGTAGTGTCCGTTCCAAATTTATCGGTGCCAAACGAAGTCAAGAGATCCGCGGACAAGTAGGTATGCATTACAGCGTTGTTCCTTTAGATCAAAATGAAGAAGACGAAGATCCTGATTTCTTAGGGATTATCGGGGGAAGAACGACTAATGGGATTGCAAAAGAAATAAGCGCAGAAGATATCGGTGGTGGTGGCAGTAGAGGTGGTGGTGGCCATCCATTACGAGAGAAATCAGAATTTTCACCACCAGAACCTGCATCTGGAATGAATATTGCGGGAAGTAAAACGCGAAGTCGTGAAAATAGTGGTCCCCTTTATAAGGGTGAGGAATCAATGGCCGCGTTTACAACTGAAGAGCATCGAATCAATTTTGATCAGATTATGCAAAAACTTGAAGAAATTAAGATGCCAGAAGGGTATGAACGTGAATTATTAATTATTGGTAATCATGCATATTCTTTGGTGGAAAAAAAGCAGAGTTTCCTTGGAGAAACGACAAGTGAAAAGGTTCTTGAAAAAGTTGGTACGATTCCTGAGGGGGTATTTTTTGCAGAAAATTATGCCCCAAGAATTCTTTCTGAGGGAGGAAACATCGTTGCCATTGAGTTTTTAAGGAGAAAAGGCAGTAATACATCCGGAGCAGCAACAGGAGCAAAAGACAAACGAGATATGCTCAAAAATCAGATTAAATCCCAACTAGAGAAAAAGAAATAAAATCTTTTTTCCATTATTGTGTTTTATAATATAATACCTAAAATAATATTTTCCAAATAATGTGATAAAAAATGTCTGATCTAACCCCTGAAGAGGCACAAAGCTTATCCAAATTTTTAGGAAATATCACAGAACATTCTGAATTAGAAGCCTTAGCACTTATTACCCGTGAAGGGCTTCGGTTAGCGTTTTCATCCGTTCCGGGTTATAATGTAGACCCCGATTTGTTTTCAAGTTTAAGTGCCGTGGTGGTCCAGAGTGGTACTGACGCTATTTCTACACTTGGATATCATAATATGCTGGAAGTAATCTTGCGTGGTGAAGACGCGTTTATAATTCTTTCGGATGCAGGAAAATTCTTTCTAATGGGCGCATGTAGGAAGATTGAGGATTTAGGAAAAGTCGTATCTATTTTTCGTTATTATTCCGGCGAGATTCGAAAGCGATATCCG
>SHMW01000087.1 GCA_008080735.1 Promethearchaeota archaeon | reverse complement strand
ATTAGAATGTAATATGGTTGAAGAAATAACTTATTCGGTATTAAAATATTAGCTAAAAGCTCAAGATTGTTTATATCCATTTAGCTTTAAGTTTTTATATTTTTATTTATTAAATATAATAGAAGATATGAGAAAAAACGACAAGGAAGAAAAAGAAGATTACCACGGGGTTGCTCCAATTTCACATATAGCCAAGCAGATGAAGAAGGAGTATGATAAAGACTCGAAAGGGTGGACTATTACTGGTTCACGAGATAAAAATGGTAATAGAGACACCTTCATCAATAAAAAACCCAACACATATTGGTTGAAATCGAAACAATTGAGCCCATTCTCTGCACTTTCGATGGGAACTGTGGTGAGAAACATAGACAAAGATATCGACGAAGAAACATACGGTAGGAAACTATCAAAAGAGGATATGATCAATTTGTTTGGAATGGTCGTTCCCATCAATACAAATAAAAATGTGGTCGCCAGCGGTATTGAAAAATTTTCACAGAAAGAAGGAGAATATCTGAAAAAAATAATTAAAGAGAGAAAGACAAATGTGGGATATCAAATGGCAAAAAAGATTGATGCAAAATGGCGTAAATATTATCCCAGAAGAGACGAAATGTATGGCTAAGCTTTAGATGAAAATCAAAACAAAAATTCTTTTCAACTGCTGTTTTTCAATAGGGGAATATGTAATTAAAAAAAGAGATAGGTTAGACTTTTTCTTTTAAAATATTACTTTCATCCTTAGATTTAATGATGGGTAAGTTCTCAGAATATTTTTGGGGATTACTAATGAGCTCGTCAATTAGAGCTTTCACTTTCTCTGAACCTGATTTACTCTGAATACTATTAGCAAATTGTTTTAGATTATTTACATTAAAATCCTTTACATAAAAGGAAACTCCTTTTTCCAATTCTTCGAATAAAAATTGATACGATAAATCAGCCCCTCTCTCTTTAGTTCTCAACGGATCATCCATTTCAAATGTATAAGAGACTTCAGTCCATCGATTACCTTCCTCATCCGCAGGCATCATTCCATAGACATAATCGTTAGTATAAATCCAAATCGTTGGTAAACTTTTTTCAAATGATTCATCTACTAAAGCCTTAAATTCATCACTCATTTTTTTGTCAATTCCTTATGCGTTTTATGTATAGTTATATAGTATAATAAAACTGAAATTTTAAAAAGGTTTCAAAATCCTTAATTAACTAAATTACTTTTATTTGAAATATTTAATTAAAAATAGATAATTGTTTCTAAAAAATTAGCGATGAGATCTCTTAATATCAAAGAACTAAGAGTAAAAATCCAAAATTGGATCACGAGCTATATTGAATCAGCAAATTCGACGGGAGTTATCGTTGGGTTGAGTGGGGGAATCGATAGTTCAGTTACAGCAGCGTTATGCGTGAATGCATTGGGAAAAAATAAAGTTATCGGTGTTAGTTTGCCTTGCAATTCTCTTCAAGAAGATATAGAAGATGCTGAGGCATTAGCAGAAGATTTGGGACTTAAATTTCTAAAAATCAATTTAACATCTACATTTGATTTATTTACAAAAGAATTTTCATCTAAAATTAAACCTAATAAATTATCACTAGGAAATATTAAACCTAGATTACGAATGACAGCACTATATTTTATTGGTCAATCAATGAATAACTACCTTGTAGCAGGCACGGGAAACAGGACTGAGATCTTGATAGGATATTTTACCAAACATGGCGATGGAGGAGTTGATTTTGAACCAATAGGAGACCTATACAAATGTGAGGTGCGGGAATTAGCAAGAGAATTGGAATTGTCACATAAGATAATCAATAAACCACCCTCTGCGGGACTCTGGGAGGGACAAACCGATGAAGATGAAATTGGAATATCATATTTCGATTTGGATGAAATAGTCTATCGGATGGATTATGGCCTTCCCATGGACGATTTGGATCAGGACAAGATCAATCAAGTTAGAAAAATGATCCAATCTTCGCAACATAAAAGAAGAATACCCCCTGTTTTTGAAATTAAATGAAGAAAGATATTACAAACTTGAGAGTAGTCGCCTAATATTGGTGATTTTTTTGGTAATTTCATTTAACTCATTTTTCAATTTGCTATCCTCTGATTTGAATTCGTTCTCTCCGATATTACCATTTTCATATCTATCCTTCAATGATTTATATTTCCGTTCTATAGAATATCTCTTTCCCTCTAAAGCAATTAATTCTTGATATAATGAATCTTTATCCCGGGGTAATTCATCGAGATTAGGAGATTCCAATTCTTCTGAATATTCGGGTTCTTGCGGTGGCGTTTGTGAGACATTTTTTTGATGTTCTTCCATTGGTATTTTTTCAATCTTCTTAGAATTGTCCGCACCGGGAATAAAAGTTCTAATAGAATCACTGGATTTCGATGATTTTTGCGTTTTTTGAGACGTTTTTGTTCCCATAGAAGAAAAGACACTGAATAAATCAGTTTTCGGTGTTTTTTGGGGTGACACATCTGTTTCCTCGACTTCAACTTCCGCGATCCCTTTCATCTTCTCAGATTTTTCAAGATCTTGGGAGGGTTTTGTTTTCTCAAGAGGTTCTTCAATAGCCATTGTAGATATTTTTGGTCTCTCGGGTGGAGAGGGTCTCTCTGAGGTTTTTTCTTTAGGAATTTGAGGAGAGGTTTGTGATTGAGATACGCTCGTTTTCTGAGGTACCTCCGGTTTAGGGGGAGGTTTCTCCGTTTTTTCTCTTTGAGCGGGTGGGGTAGGAGGTTTAGAAGGAATTTCAGATTGTTTAGGTGGGGGAGGTGGTGCAGTATCTTCTTTTTTTTTAGCTTTATTTTGAGGAATAGGGGTAAGTTCTTTCTCCTTTGGTTTTTTTGGTTCAGGGGGAGATACTTTTTCTACTTCTTGCTGAACTACCTCATTTGGTAATTGCTCGATTTTCTCGCTAGGAATTGGTTTTAGAGTAGTTTCTTCGGAATATCCTTCAGTTTCGAACGGCCTCTGTTCATTAATCGGTTGTTTTGATGAAACTCCAAGATCTGGTTCTAAAACAATTTCAATTTGACCTTGATCTGCTCCTGATTCTTCTTCGAGCTTTTGCTCGCTTGATTTTTGCTCCTCTTGTATTTTTTCTTCCATTTCTTTTTCAATGGCTTCTAATTGTTTCAAGGATACTTCTAATTTTTCCTTATATTGTTGTTGTTTTTGTTCTAGTTTTGCTTTTCGTTCCGATATTCCTGTACTTGTTTCATCCTTTTCTGTCGTTTCATTTTTAATTCCCGCGTCTTCCAGAGATTTTTCTTCCGCTTTTTTAATAGTTGGCAGGTGGATTTCAAGAGGAGGTAATTTAGATGTTGATTTTTTATGTGGTTTTATTGTTTTGACATCTTTTCGATTCCGTATTTTTTGTAGTGTCTCCTCCTTCGATTTAATTTCTTGCTGGAGAGAATCTATCTTTTCTTTTAGGGTATCAATCTCTCCCTTAAATTGCTCCGAAACTTGAGCAACTATTTCGGATATATTTACCCCAGAAGATTTAATTGTATCTTCTTTTTCTTCAGTAGATATGGTTTCTTCTTCTTGTACCTGTTCCTTATCTGGTTTTTCTTCCTTATCAACTTCTAAAAGCCTATTTATCATTTTCGGGAGTGAAGTTTCGATAAACCAATATTCGAGGGTATCCCAATCCTCTAAATTTGTTAATATCTCTTTTATCAAACTGGTATTATTGGAAAACTTATTTGAATCCTTTAGCTTCTTAAATTGAGTAATTAATTCTTTTTGAGCTTCAATTTCATCATCAGGAGAAGGCTCTCCTTCGGTTAAGTAAACATAAATGTCTCTGATTTCCTCAAGCATAGAACTTTTTTCCTCCATTTCGGTCATATTAATTCCCTCTGATAATTACTCGCGTGTTTAATTTATATCTAATTATTATATAAATTACTTATCAATTTAATTTTGTGTGATATCAACAATAAGTATTCCATTCTGAATTATAAAATATCACACTTTTTCTACAAATTATCACAGAAAAGCGGATATAATAAATTATGGTGATCTGGACTTTTCTCTTGATATTTCATATTTTTTGGTTTTCATGATACTAAAAGGAATTAAATTCACCAATTGAGCTATTGCGGTTAATAGAAAAATTATTGCAAAACTTTGGAAATTCTCAAATAAAAGGCCCATGAAAAGAAGACCTAAATTTGCTCCGAGATTTGATAATGAAGTGCACCACGCGAAGTAGGTACTATCCGTTTTTGGATGATATTTAGCCATCTGGGAAATTACCGCAGAGAACGCACTATGTCTCCAACCGATCCCCACCCCTATTAATAAGGAGAAGATATATAAACCGATATAATTTGTTTCAATTAACAGTAGCATTATCGAGACCGCTGTATAGAACATCGCACCATATACACTGAGCTTTCTTGATATAAGATCGGAGAATAATCCTCCTAATAATGCCCCAAAAATTATCCCGATGCTACTTATAATGGAAATAATAGCTTGAATGAAAAATGCCTCACCAGACGTAATACTTGTTAGGCTTAAGGTTACCTCCTCTATATTGAGGAGACCCATTTGAATTAAAATAAATAGCGACAGAAATAACAAAATAATTCCATCCGCGACCGAATTAAATAGAGAAAAACCATAGGTTTTTAAATCTTCCCTATCTTTAAATAATTCCTTGAAATTTGGCCATAATTTTACACTCTCATAGACCGTAGGTTCTTTTATAAGGAGCGTGGTAAATGATGTTAAAATCATTAAAACACCAAGAATTACAAAAGTAGTCTCGATATTTATCAATATATTTGCATATACCATGAATCCTAATATTGGTCCTCCCGCAATCATCCCTATTGAGCGAAAGCCCCAGACGACACCTTGAACCCTTCCTAATCTTTCTTTTGGACAAATATCCAGAATAAGTCCGTCTGAGGACGTATCGCCCATCATGACCCCCGTATTAATTATAAGTCCCATAATCATAAAACTAATTACTACATCAGCCACTCGAATAATAAGGGGTAATGATGCCCACATTAATCCTGCAATCATTACGGGAATTATTATCCACGGTCTCCTCCGACCGATATTCTTTACTCCAAATTTATCACTCAACATCCCAAAAATAAGCTTTATTGATGACGGTATTAAAATAATGGTTGCGATTAAGGATATATCTGAAGTTGTGATTTCAGCTAAAGTTAAAATATAAATAGGAATAATAACAGTAAACATTGAACTCGTAAAGCCTTGAAATAAATAATTGATACTGAATATGCCTGTATAATATCTTTTATATTCTATATTTTTCTTGAGTTCTTTTAACGGCTCTGACATAATATAAATTGGCCTTTATCATATAAAAAGCAGTATTATTATTGCAAGGATAATTATAGCAAAGATACCAGTTATACTAAGATATATTTTGAATCTGAAGGTTTGTGGTAAATTAAGTTTTCGGAATCTGTCGAATTCTCGCGATAATCCAATTACAGTTCCATCATCATCCGTATCGAAGATATATTTAGTGGAATAATAAATGGATTCATCTTTTTTGTTATATTCAATATACACAAATGGATCCTCAGTGGAGTGTAATAATATTCCTTTCTTTTGCTTTCCGATTAATCCCGAAAAGTGAAGCTTTTCTTTTTTCTCTGTAATCTTGAACTCAATTCCGGCAGTTATGATTCTTGTATTAGTCAAAAAGCCGGGATACCCTCCGTAATATCCCTTAATTTGTGACCAATGGGATTTATTGGGTTGGGGAAAAGTTTTAGGATGTTCCTTGGATATATCGGTTAATAGCTTTAAAATTTCATTCCGAAGCTTAAGCGTAGTTCTGTTATACATCCCCTCATTAAGATTACATGAAGTGAAAAATCCAAGGTTATTTTCTGGCAGACATACAAATGCAGTATTAAACCCATTCACACCCCCAGTATGTTCCACTATAAAATGACCATTAAGGTTATGTAGACGATAAATAAAACCGATTGAATTTCTCTCCATAATTTTGTCGTGTGCATAATAATGGGGACTCCACATCAATTCAAATGTCTTTGGCTTGAGTATTTGGTTAGTTCCAAATTTTCCCTTGTTCAAATTCATCTGTCCAAATTTTACCATATCATTTAAGGAAGATAACAATGCCCCAGAGGGTTTTATAATATTGTTCCAGCGCTTAGCGCGTTTATATTTGTTTCGCGTTTTAAGTTTATATCCTATAGCCTCATTTTCTTTTATCACCTCAGTCCTAATTAAATCACTCCTTACCATATCTAAAGGCTGTAATATGTTCTCCAAGATATATTGTCGAAAAGAAATTCCATTCAATTGTTCTATTACATATCCTAATATCGAAACCGCGACATTTGAATACGCATATTTTGCCCCCGCAGGTGAGGCGGGTTTGACCGGAAGTTCATGAAAACTGTTTAAGGGCGGAATCTCTTCATCATCATAGGTGAGTAATCGAAATCCTTTCTTAAATATATCATAAATACTCCTTAATTCCCCTATCCCTGATGTATGGGTTAATATATGCCTAAACCTAACTTCTGGCCAACCATTTTTAGTTACGATTTTCCCTTTTGGTAAGTAATTGTTAACCGGATCATCTAAATCTATGAAACCTTTCTCATAATTCTGCATAAACGCAATCACCGTAAGTAATTTAGTAATAGACCCAACCATAAAAGACGTATTTCTGTTCACTTTTAATTGAGTCTCTAAATTCGCATAGCCTAAGCTTTTCTCCAAAATAAGTCCCTGTTTATCGAATAATCCGAATGTTAACCCAGGAGGCTTTCTCTCTTGATACACTCTATATATTATCGATTCTATATCCGAAAGTTTACGTTCAAGGTTCATTCTATACCTTATGAACGGTTTTGAATTTTATAAAGATTTCTAAAGCTTTCTTATAGTTTTAAATATGTGAATAAGAGGTGAATTGATCTTAAATTAATTAGGATTTGGAGTAGATTAGAAAGGGAATATTAGAAAATAAGATAAAAAATTAGACTCTCCTTCCTCTATGACCGCCTTTTCTTCTACAGTGGTCATGAGACTTAGGGGTGACTTCTTCAATTCGTCCTACTTTTAGTCCAGAGCGCGCAAGAGCCCGAATACATGCTTGAGCGCCAGGACCAGGGGTTTGTGACTTATTTCCTCCGGGAGCTCTCACTTTTATATGGACAGAATATATACCTAAATCTTTTAATGTACTTGCCACACGGAATCCACATTGCATGGCCGCATAAGGATTACTCTCATCTCTATCTGCCTTTACCACCATTCCACCTGAGCATTTAGCAAAGGTTTCGGCACCGCTAAGATCTGTGGCGGTTACAAGGGTGTTATTATAACTGCTATAAATGTGCACGATTGCGAATCGTTCATCTGCTTGAGCCATATTTTCACAACTTAAGTGGTTGATTCGATTTTGTTTAATTAAATAATAGAATATATTCTAAAATATTAGTTTTACCATTGAAGAGAATATTTATATTTCCCAAAATATAATCTTTAAATTACTTAAGCTATAAATAACTAATAAATGAAAAAAGTGATAATAATATGACGTATTCTCCACCTAAGAAAATCACCGTTGTGATATCGTTTTTACTATTGGCCCTCGGGATTCTTTTAATGGTATCTATATATTGGATCCCAGCTATCTGGGATGCAATAAATACAATTACCATCGGAACATTAACTCCTATCGAATTTTGGGTCATAATTGGAATTGGGTTAGTCTTTCTCTCATGGTTACTCCTATTTATAGGAATCAACTATCGGGGCATATAAACTTTAAACTTTTTACTTCCTTTTCTTTTTTTATTGGTTTATGTGGAATTTTTTTTCAATCTCTTATAATCCGCAACACCATAATGCCAGATAGCTTCAATAAGGAAGAAGAGCGAAAGAAAGCCAAATACCGAAGACCACCATTGAGCACTGAAAAAAGACCAGAGCAATACCAAAATTATTCCGGTCACCAACATTATAGAGCCGTGAATTTCTAATTGCATTATATCATCCATAAAATCATCTCCAATTTTAATTTTAAATACAGAGTTTAATGAAATGAGATATGAAGACTATGATTAAAAAAGTATTGAATAAAGCATTACTAAAACATCTATTTCGATCAGATAACTTTAAGGACCGATCTTCATTCACTAAGCGAAGTAATATATGAAAAGTTTATAAAAACAGAATTAGAAAGAATAATAATTTATCTTAAGCAGCAGAAGCAGATGCAAAAGGACTGGTGGGGGCGAATTGGATCAAATCCTCTTCTTCCCGCTTCACGAGATATGAGGGAGAGTTGATTCTTTTTGATCCAACTTGTATATGCTTATGCACGATTAGTTGTCGTGCGTGATAGACGCTTTTTGCTAACCCCTTTTCAAAAACCAATGTTTGAAGTCTCCGCTTCAGAAGATCTTCGACCGTTACTCTTAAAACATCTTCAAAGCTAGATTCGGGGGTTAAAATCCCTAACCGTACTAATTTTTTAATTAGAGTTTGTTGAACTTGAACTGCTTCTTCATCAGGAAGAGTACGCGAATAACGGGCACGTTGACGCCATCGTCCTAATTTTGAACGCATCTTCCAGAATTCACGTTTATTTCTTAACCCATATTTTCCTATAAATTCCAATTCTTCAAGAATTCTATCTTTTTGGAAAGGATGCTTTGGTTTTTTAAATTTCTTCTTAATTCTGCGTGGATCTCCCATCTATTTATTTCGCCTCCTTTTTCTCTTTCTTTCTCTTTTTCTCCATTTTTGCCCTAATCTTCTTTCTTTGTACTCCGATAACTAGACCATGCCGTCCCGTGCTCTTCGTTCTTTGTCCCCGAACTTTTAGACCAAGTTGGTGTCGAATTCCTTTATAACTTTTAATTTTCTTCATTCTATCTATATCTCGTTTGACTGTGATCTCCAACTCGTTTCCGAGAACATGTCTGTCTTTTCCGCTTTTCAGATCTTTTCTACGATTTACTAGAAATTCGGGAATTCCATTTTCTATAGGATTTATGATTATATCTTCCAACTGAGTGACTTCTTTTTCAGAAAGTGCTCCAATGCGGGTTTCTGGATTAACATTAGCAGTTCTAACTACGGCTTGAGCAAATCTTTTCCCAACACCTTTAACTTGGGTCAAACCATACTCAAGTTTCGCATTTCCATCCACTCTGGTACGCAATTGTCGAAAGAATACTTGTTCTTTGAAATTAGGTGGGCGTATTGCTTGGGTCATAATTATTACCATTAAATTAATTAACTAAATAGTTAGAATATAATATGAAATATTAATTTTTTGATTTGTCCTCTTAAAAGATACAGAGAAGGAGAGAGGAAATGTAAAAATTTTAGTTAATATTGAGGATATTTTTGGTTGTTTTCTTTCTTTTTAGAAATATGTGAGTTACTTTTCTTACGTTTACTATTCGCAATTTTTATGAGTAATGGTAATCCTGGTTTGACCTCATCAATTGGTTTCGATTCAATTAGGTCATTTTCCAACAAAGCCTGATATAACTCTTTTCCTTCCTCTGTTCTTACCAAGACCGCATTCCATCCGGAGGGGGCACCAATCGAGCCAATTGAAATATCTGCGGATTCTGAGGTAAGGTCGAAGCAGACCTCGCAATCTTCTCGTGCTAAGCTAGTTACCTCTTTAATGGGAACACTAAGCTCCTCTCCGTCTTTTGTATAAATAAAGAACTTTCCTTTATTTATATCAGTCTTTTTGACGTTTTCCACATCCACATTTAGTTTCTCGCATATCTTAAGGAATCCCTCTTGATATGGAAAAGATTCCATACAAAAGATTCCTATCCGATATTTTACATTGGTTAATGAGGGAATATCAATATCAAAAATTTTTGATTTAAGCAATGCTTGCATCATACAAGGTACACCTACTACAGCTACTTTTTTCTCAGGTCCCACTTGATTTAGAAGCATTAAATTCGGATTATTCACATATTTAGTGCCCGCTGTGTTGAGAATATCTTCTTTACTTTCTATTATAGTTGGCTCGGGACACCATAGTTTTTCTCCCATTTTTGCTCCTAAGGCGAGATCAACTATATTATTATCCAAAAGATAATATAAGGCTGTACTAGAAACACCCCCATCTTGACATACTTCACGTATTTCATCGATTTTCGTGCGAGCGCAATATGCTTCCTTAAAGGTTCCTATCTTCCCATAATCTTTATACTCGGAGACGTTGTCTTGATACATATTAAGTATATCCACTGGTAAATAAGATCGTGGACACACATGATAACATAATCCACATCGTATACATTTATCATCATCGATTTCTCCAAATCCATTTTTTATCATAATACAATCAACAGGACAGATGCCAGCGCATATCCCGCATCCAGAACATATTTCGGAATCAAATATGACTTTTACAGGTTCATATATCGGTTTAATAGAAGTGAGATTAACATCGTCCACTGAGACAACCAAATCTTTGAATATTTTTTTCGAACCTCCTTCAGCATTTTCATTTTTCTCATATACTTCCTGTATGGTTATTAATTGTTCTTTTTCTAATAGATATGCCAGACTTAATGTTTTTCTAAGCAAGAGATCATAGTCTTCAGAAAATGCTTCCAAGTTGGAAAGATTGAGGGTTTGATTATTTCTCAAGTAATTATATAATTGATATTTTATTCTCTCTTCATCGATTAGCTTTAATAAAATTTTATTATATTCTTCCTCATCATAAACTTCACATTCAATAATTTCTTCCTTAGCATCTATTAAAGCTCGTACCTTATAGGAATCCAATGTCTGCATTACACTTTTAAGGTATTCCCAAGAAAACTTCACTTCATTATTAACTTTATTACTCATAATTCTATATGCTATTGTTACATTCTAAAAATTCATTGATAATAATTAAAAAACTCTTTACCGAATTAACCCTTGCAAGGTTGTCATCTTACGACTATAATTTGTTCGAAAGAATCATTCTATTCGGTTTTTTTAGGTAAAGGAGGGAGTGCGTGAATCTTTTGTGAGATATCTTTTACTGAACTGATAAATTTTTCAACATCAGCAGCGGAACAAAAATATTGCTGTATACGTTTTTCAGAAATCCCAAGATGTGTAAAAATTTTCTTCAGCATACTCAGATGTTTATATGCCACGAGGTTTCCATTTCCAAACTCACATTCACCTTCTTGTCATGAAATGATGGCAACACCATCCGCACCATTTACAAAACAATCCATAATTAAATGAATACCAACTCTTCCTGTACAGCGTACTCTAATTAGATTGACATCGGTCGTATAGGTTTTTCTGGTTGTCCCGGTCAAATCGGCCGCCGCATACCCTCATTTATCGCAAGCAAACGCAATTATATTTCTCTTGTTGTTTTCTTTGGACATTTATAACCACCGCATTGTTTATTTTTCTACCATCGCTTCCGCATCCTCAATCGGTATCTCTGTCATTCCGATGCCTTTGATTTCTTCCTCGAATTGGGCTTCCCGATAATACTTGATATCAATCGCTCTAGCAGGACATGAGGTTACACAAGCACCGCATCCCTTACATTTTAGATCATCAACCACCGCAATATCATCATCCGCAACTTTAATGGCATCATAATAACACACTTTCTCACATCTATGACAGCCCATACATAACTCCTCATTCACTTCAGCGATGATTAATTCTTGACTAATCGTGTCGTTAGAAAGCAAAGTAGATGCTTTACTCGCGGCAGCTAACGCGGTCGAGACCGAATATGGTATATTTTTAGGTCCCGCAGCACAGCCACAAATATAAATTCCCATATTTTTTGTTTCTTGTGGTTTGAGGCATCCATGGATCTCTGAGAGAAAGCCGCTAGGACCGCTACTTAGTCCCATTGTGTTTATAATTTCGTGTGTTCCTTTCGAGGGTATAATTCCCGTTGAAAGGACGACTAAATCAAAATCCATATGAGTTACTTGATCAAGTAGCGCGTTATCGTAAAACAGTCGCAAACTTCCGTTTTCCGTTCGTTTAATATCTCCTGGCTTCCCTTTAATAAAGGTAACTCCTGATTCCCGAATCTTTCGATAATATTCCTCGTTTCCTTTATCAGGCGAGCGAATATCAATGTAAAATATTACAAGTTCCATATTGGGATATTCTTGTTTAAGTAAATTCGCGTTTTTTAGAGCGACATTACAACACACACCCGAACAATATTCGTTTCCCCGCAGAGTTCGCGAACCAACACATTGTATCATCGCAACTTTTTTGGGTTGCTTTCCGTCAGATACTCTATAAACATGTCCATCGGTAGGACCTATCGGACTCAGCATCCGCTCTAATTCAATCTGGGTGATCACATCAGGATAAATGCCGTATTTATATTCATTTGACTCCCAAATTGGGTATTCGTCCCAGCCAGTCGCAATGATTACAGAACCCACCTTTATCTCCTCATATTGGGGTTCTTGCTCAAAATCTATTGCTTCAGCTGGGCATGTTCGTTCGCAACTTTTACATCCAATGCATACATCCATATCTATAACCGCAAGCTTAGGAACCGCTTGTGGGAATGGAATATATATGGCTCCCCGCTCTCCAATGCCCCTATCAAACTCGTTCGGCATATTTATGGGACATTTCGTCGTACAGAGACCACAGCCAGTGCATACATCGGGATCTACATAGCGGGGCTTTTTCCGAATTTTTACTTTATAATCTCCAGTTATACCACTAAATTCCACTACATCACTATAGGTCAGTAGGGTGATATTCGGATGTTTTGACGCATTGACCATTATAGGGGCCAGTACTCAGATCCCGCAATCGTCAGTTGGAAAAATTCTGTCCAATTGGGCCATTTTACCGCCGATAGTGGGTTCCTTCTCTACAAGGTACACATTTATGCCTTGATCAGCCAAATCTAAGGCTGCATTCATACCGGCAATACCCGCACCCACGATCAGTACGGATTTCTCGATTGGTATTTCTTTTCGAGGAACGGATTCTAATTCTCGTGCTCGATTTATACCAGCGGTCATTAGTCGTTTGGCTTTTCCCGTTGCCCTTTCTTTTTTATCCGCATGGACAAACGAGCATTGCTCTCTTAAATTGACCATCTGGAAATAATACGGACTTAATCCTGCCTCAATAAGCACCGCTCTATAGGTAGGTTCGTGTATTTTTGGGGTGCATGCTCCAACTACTACTCTATTAATGTCTAATTCTAAAATATCGTTTTTTATGACTTGTTGTCCAGGATCACTACACGTAAATTTATTAGTTCTAGCAACGACCACATTCGGTTGCCCCTCAACAAATTTCCGTACCGCATCGCAATCTATAGTAGCTCCAATATTCACGCCTCACTCGCAGACGTAAACTCCAATCCTAACTTCATCCTTGGTCTGTTTATCATCAGACAATTTAATCCCCTTCTCAAAATCACCATTAATTTTAAGGTTTTTTTTTTATTTTTCTTGATTCAGAAAATTGTGGAATGAATTTATTTTTTGTTATTAAAACTAATAACGGCGTTTTCAAAAATGATTAAGGAATGATCAAAATGCTAAATCTGGGGTTAAATAAAATCTTGTATAAACGCATTCAAAGTAATATTAGTATTTTTTAAAGGTTAGAATCTGAAAGAATTGTAGGAAATATTATACTAAACTATATCATTAATATTTTTAGTTCAAGGATTCTCATTAAATTTTTTATGGTAATATACATTTTACTCCATAGATATGTCAGATAACAATGATGAGAAAATCGAGGAATTCGCACGAGAGTTTATGGCAGAGGAAGGTCTAAAAGGAAAAGCTCGGAGAATGAAAATCATGAGGATAATACAGAACGTCGGATTTGATAAGAGAAAAGTGAAAACTGCCCTATTGCGCTCCACAATCACCGATCGCATCAAACATGAATAAAAAAATCATAAAATCTGAGCTTTCTTTAATTCCGGTTATTATTTATATCTATGTGAATTATAATATTGACTAAAACAATTCTTAAAAAATCTTAAGGAATCATGCTTGATATAGAAATCTTCAGGGAAAATATTGAAAAAATAGTGGCATCAGAGGAAAAACGGTTCAAGAACCAACAAAATGCCAGAAAAGTGTTAGAATTTGATATCAAATGGAGGGAAGTGTTAGGAGAGCTTCAAAGCTTGCGAGAAAAACGTAACAAAATCTCTCATTCGATCGCAGAATATAAAAAAAAGGGAGACGAGAAGAGAGCACAAAACGCAATAAGCGAATCTGCAGCTATAAAGGAGGAGATTGAAGCCTTAGAGGTAAAGGCAGATGAGTTCTTGAACAAGAGAGAAGAATATAGATATGTTGTGGGAAATATCCTCCACGACACCGTACCGATTGGTGAAACGGAGGAAGAAAACAAAATTATTCGAGAAGGAGGCACACATCCCGAGTTTAGTTTTACCCCCGTGTCTCACGTAGATCTTGTCGAGCTAATAGATGGCGCGGACACGACTAAAGCCTCACAAGTAGTAGGTTCGAGGTTTTATTATTTGAAAGGTGATCTCGCCATGCTAAATTTAGCGTTAATGAAGTTTGGGCTTGAGATCTTACAAGAAAAAGGATATACCCCCATGTGGACTCCATTCTTCGTCAAATATGAAGTTATTAAAGCAGCTGCGGAGCTTGCTGATTTTGAAGAGCAGTTATATAAGATTCAAGACGAAGATCTCTACATGATAGCCACCTCGGAACAAACACTTGCGGCATATCATTATGACGAGATTTTGGATCCTGATATCTTACCGTTGAAGTATGCGGGTATTTCATCGTGTTTTAGAAGAGAAGCGGGCTCTCACGGAAAGGACACCCTCGGAATCTTTCGAGTTCATCAATTCGAGAAAATTGAACAGTTTGTCTTTTGTAAACCCGAGCAATCTTGGGACTTTCACGAAGAATTAATCTCAAATGCGGAAATATTTTACAAGAGATTAAGCTTACCCTATCGTATCGTTAGTATCGCATCAGGAGAGTTGAATGATAACGCTGCGAAAAAATATGATTTAGAGGCTTGGTTTCCGGCATCTCAGACTTATCGGGAATTAGTCTCGTGCAGTAATTGCCTTGATTATCAAGCCAGGAAACTCAAGATCCGGATGGGGAAAGTGGGAACCCAGAAAGAAAAAGATATCGTCCACACATTAAATTCTACTGCCATTGCAACGGAGAGGACGATTTGTTGCTTACTTGAGAACTATCAGAATGAAGACCATTCGATTACCATACCCAAAATCCTACGCAAATATATGAACGGAAAAAAGAAAATTATACCAAGGCAAGCAAAACGATAAGAAAATCTCATTTCTCACAAATTATTAAACATCTCTGATATTATAAGATTTAAAAAGTTTCAAATCTATTAGTTAAATTATCTGTAAAAAAAGTTTTTTATATATAATCAATATGGTGGAAGTTGAATTAGATCAGTTTAAGGAATTTTACAAAAATCGGTTAAACGATATATTTTATAAAGAAAAAAAAGTCGCCTCCAAATTAATCGAAGAAATACAAGAAAATTTCGTTGAAATTAAGATTTGTATGGAGCATTTCATGGAAAAGGAAGACCAGCTTGAGAAGAAAGCAGTACGTTCTTTAAACTTCTTTTCTGACAGAATCCGTAAAGAAATCGATGAAATTAACATTCCTAAAGAAGATATTACCTACGATAATTTGCTTAAATTACTTAATTCGATGAAAAAGTTATTTAATAACATCAATGATGTTGCCCGAAAATCACTTCCGAAATTTCAGAGGGAAGCACAATCAGAGATCAAGGAGCTAAATTATCTCACCAGAAAATTATCAAAAACTCATGCGTCCCTAGAAAAGTTCATTAGAAAGAAGTACACCGATGTAAAAGAGGCTGAGGATGTATTAGATAGACTTTCCAAATTTCATGCTCTTATTGATAATATAGAAAATGCCAAAAATGATTTGGATAAATTTGAAAAAGAGTTAGAAGAGGCTACACAGACACTCGAAAATCTAAACCAACAACTTATAAAATTAGAAAAGGATGAATTATTCAAAGACTTGAAAAAATATCGCGACAATTTATTCAAGCTTAAAATCACAATTAATAATGAACTTGGCTTTAAAAAAGCGCTCAAAAAGCTCCGGGTGGAAGTTGAACGCGAAAATATCCATCTCAGCAATTTAGATGAAAATTATATTAGAGAATTCATCAAAAATCCTATTAAAGTTTTGGCAAGTGAAGGTAAAGATTTAACTCGTTTTCGGGGATTACTTGTACAATTACGCCATGTGTTAGAGGAAAACAAATTAAATTTGAAGGCAGATAAGCGAGAAAAGACCATCGAACAAATTAATAAGATTTTTGATGAAGAGGGAATCTACAATGATTTGGATAAATATCAAGAGTTAAAAGACAATATTAAGGATCTTAAAAAACAAATCAAGAAAAAAGGACTTGACGAAAAACGAGAAGAGTTGCAAAATGAGATTTCTGTCTATACACAGAGAGTCGAACATCTTGAAAATGATGTTGAACGCAAGAATAAGGATTATTTGAAGTATCTGGCAACTCTAAAGAGAGATAGAGCCAAATTTCAAAACGAAGTGGAAGATATTATTGGTGAGGAATTTAAATTAGTAATAACCTTCACCTTTTAATATCCTTCGACCTTTTTTCCTTTAATCTTGACCCCTGAATTGCTATTTCTCCCTAAATTGAAATATTCTATTATTTTGCGTATTTGATTTTTGAATGGACAGAGTTAAATTGTCTTTCAGGAATCTATAGGTAAATGTCTCAGTAAGATCAAGAATTTTCAAATATTCATAGGCTAAAAGTAAATCTTGTTTTACATCAATATCAAAGCCAGCCCGAAAAGAATCATATACTTTAATTTTTGTAAGCCCGTGCTTTTTAGCGTTCCTCATTTGGGCAACAAACGAAGGAGTGGTGGGATCCGAAAAATAGGTGGGAATAATATTGGGGGGTTTTCTCCCTATTACAGAGATCCCCGCTGAATGAATCGCAGGACACACTATCAATTGGTTATCTTCTATTAGATGGGCGATCTCATTAAAATTCTTAGGGGAAATCAGTATTGTGTCTAAAAACGTAAAAACTGTTGTTTTTGCATTAAATTGCTCCAAGGCAATTACATTGAGGTCACTAATCACCTCGTCAAAGGATTTACGAGGCGTAGTCAATTCTTCTTTCATCCCGATTAAATTGAATTTATCGGCTAACGTTAATATTTCCTCATCATTGCAGTAAACAATAATCTCATCGAAGCAGTCTACATAAGATAGAGTGTTTCCCAAATCCTTAAACATGCAAATCGTTAATTCTTTCAATTGGGTTTTGCTAAAACAATCACGCAAGCGAGATTTTGTTCGTGATAACGGCGCGATGGGAATTAATAAAATGCTCATCATTTAAGCGATTCGAATTTGGGAGCAATTTAAGATTATTAATAAAAAAGAATTAAAACTGAAATTATAAGTTTCTTTTTATTTTAAATTATTCAAGATTTTTGCAGAAAGGGCCTCAAACGCCTTCCTAACGTTTTCATCAGTCTTCGCGGACGTCTCAAAATATTCGGTCCCCAATTCTTCTCGTTTTTCATCGATCTCTTCTGTCGCGATTTCCCGTTTGTCTGATAAGTCGATTTTATTTCCGACAAGAATGAATGGGATATCTCCACTTAATGCCTTCAATTTTGACACCCAAAATTCAAGATGTTCAAACGATTCTTCGTTTGCTAAATCAAATACCACAATCGCTCCAACGGCATCTTGGAAATAATATTCATTCGCAAATAATTTATCTTTCTGTCCGCCAATATCCCAAAAATAGATCTTAAACCCCTTCCTTTTTACTTTCTCTTTGAGAACTTCATCTAACCTATCCAGATTATCTACGACTTGGGTTAGGTCCACTTCTTTTACCAAAAAATTTGCTCCAATTGTAGGGTTATATTTTTCAGGAAATTTTGTTTTTAATCAAAAAAAATGACGATTAAAAGATTATTTGTTTAAACCAATAATTTTATATTTATGTTTATACGCTCCCTTATGACAATTGACGCATAAATAGCATCCCGAGTCTTCCTCAAATACGAGATCCTCCTCTTT
>SHMW01000086.1 GCA_008080735.1 Promethearchaeota archaeon | reverse complement strand
GCTATGGGCCATTATCCTCAGTTTCCCGAGGTTAGTGCCCTCCATAGGGTAGGTTGATCATGTGTTACTAAGCAGTTTGCTATGAAATGAATACGCATTTCATTCAACTCGCATGGCTTAATCCCACCCAAAGAGCAGTCGGGTCCGGCAGGATCAACCGGAATTCACTATTATTGAAGTATCTCGCAAGACTCCCGTATATGGAATCGATGATTCATATATATGGGAGAATGGTTCATTCTTCAGCTATAGCCCAAATAGCTACAGCCACATTTTTTCTCTCGCATCTTTGAACACACTCATCATCTAACGGTAAGCATACCGTAATCCAAGCTTAACACCGAAGATGCGAAAATCATTTTGGTAAATGATTACAAAGAATATAAGTATAATAAAAATATAAGTTTTATGGTATCAGAAAAGCAAAAATTTAATAAAACAAATAAAAAGTTAAAATATGACATATAAACTTTATGGAAATCCTATTTACAGCAACAAATTCATTTTATTTATTTTGTTAAAGGAATTGGTACTAGTATTAGATGTTCTACTTACTTTTTTCTTCAGATTTTTTAGTCAATAGGCTTTTTAGTTGAGAAAAGTCTGAAAGAACCGTTATTCCTTCCATTTTTCTCAATTTTTCTACATTTTCCATTTCTATATCTCGTATTTTCAATACTAATGGACTCCCGTCGGGTTTTGTAGTTACGATTGGTTCTTTGTGTTGGTCTGAAGGTAGTAAATAAACGGGAACATCTCCTTTGATGGTCTGGGCCACGCAATTTGTAATTAATGTATCAGCGATTCCATATACTATTTTCGCAACAGAGTTGGCTGAAACTGGACAGACTAAAAGGAAATTATATTTTCCAATCTGCAAGGGTCCTGCTAAGAATGGATTGTTAGGTGTATTTTCCACTTTCACTCTTTTGATTACTTCGTTAAGATAGTCCCATTGTTTATACCATTTCACAACCACAGCACCTTCTTTAGATAGCATTACTGTTATTTCTGCATCATATTTTTCCTGTAATTTTTTCATAATATCAATAGATTCTTTCAATAAGTACCCCGTCCCAGTCATACCCCAGACAAATTTTAATCCCATTGCTAATCACTTCTAATTGGTAAAGAAAATTTCATGTATTTATATTTATTATTCCTTAAAGTGAATTCATTGTATATTAATATTCATCTTTAATAAAATAAGATTAATCTATATCTGATCCTTATATTTTTATAACGGAATAAATTCAAGAATTTGCTTCCTAAATTAACCAAAATCTTAATCAAATGACCTTATCAGAAGATGTGTATTTGGATTATGCTGCAACTACACCAATGGATCCCAGAGTAATTGAAGTTATTCATAAACACTTTAAGGAGACATATGGTAATCCTTCTAGTTTACATTCAATAGGACAAAAAGCTGCCAAGATGTTGTATAAATCTCGGGAGCCTATTGCTTCCTTATTAAATGCAGATAGAAGAGATATAATTTTTACCTCATCTGGAACTGAGGCAGATAATATGTCCATCCAAGGAGTCGCAATGCAAAATAAAACTAGGGGAAATCATATAATAACTACATCAATAGAACACCATGCTGTAGAAAATCCGTGTAAAACATTGGAAAAAAGGGGATTTAAAGTAACTTACCTACCTGTAGATAAGTATGGATTAGTTGACCTTGATGAATTAAAAGAATCTATTACCCCCAAAACGATTTTAATTAGCGTTATGCTCGCGAATAATGAAATCGGTACGATAGAACCCATATCCGAAATAGGAGAGATTGCAAAAGATCATGACATTGTTTTTCACACAGATGCGGTTCAAGCTTTTGGTAAGATTCCTATTGATGTAGAACAAATGAATATCGATTTATTATCCGCTAGTGCCCATAAAATTTATGGCCCAAAAGGAGTGGGAATGTTATTTATGCGAAATCGAGGATTTATTAATGGTGGGGAACTTTTTATTCGACCTCTTATGTTTGGTGGAGGACATGAAAAGAATATGCGTCCAAGTACAGAAAATGTCCCTGGTATAGTAGGATTTGCCAAAGCAGTGGAAATATGTAAGGAAGAAATGTCCAGAGAAGCAAAAAGACAAGAACGATTAAGAGATAAAATCATAGACGAATGTCAGAAAAGAATTGATGAGTGTTTTCTTAACGGTCATCCCACAGAAAGGCTTCCTAATAATGTAAATTTAACAATAAGATTTGTTGAAGGGGAATCGATATTGTTAGATCTCGACTCAGAAAAAATCGCAGCATCCACGGGTTCAGCCTGCTCTTCTAAATCAGCCGACCCCTCCCACGTACTAAGAGCAATTGGACTTTCACACCAAGATGCTTATGGATCTCTAAGAGTCTCTATTGGAAGATTTACCACGGAAAGTGAAATTGATTATTTTTTAGATAAACTCCCTCCCATTATAAGTCGTTTGAGAGAGATTTCTCCATTTAAGAAATAAAAACTTAATCGTGCTTCTTAGATGCAACCCATATATCTTGAAAAACAACAAGATATACCGTAATAATTAAAATCACGAGAATGAAAAAGAGTGAATCAATTAACCAAGAAAGAGTTGCAAAAATAAAAAATAATCCCCGATTTCCAAAAAACCAGTGGTTTTGAGCCGATATAAAGGCTTTTTTTGCGATATCAATCCCATTATATTCTCCTTCCGAGTATTTTTTTATATCTCCTGTCAATAAAAGAGATACTCGGACAATATACCTAATTGAAAGGATGAAGTTGAATAGTGAGAAAAACACTAGTGCGAGATTTGAAGCCATCTGCAAAAAACCAATATTTATTTCTTGAAAACCCCAAAAAGGTTCAGAACTTAAAATTTGCGTGTTATATAATCCAACTAAAATTCCTACTAATATCAACAAACCTGAAATGAAAGTTGCGTTTCCCATTATAAAATTGCGAAGTGCTTGAGTAGCATAGAGCAGATTTTCGTCGGTCATCCTATTTTGAACCCAATTTCTGTATATTAAATTGAGTGTTGAACGTTCTGAACTCCCACGATTTCGAGAACGTATTATAAATAGAATAATGTATATAGACACACACCCCAAGAATAATATAAAAGAGAATTCATCAATCATTCTAATTTGCCACCTTTTTTAATTATATGTGGTTTATCCTCTCTCTCATTTAGAGGTTACATTTTATTGATATCAATAAAATTTATTTCGAACAATTAATTCAAATCATAATTAATATAAAAAAGTAAGTTTCCGATGTTCATAAGTTCTCTCATAGTTCTAATGAGTTTCATCTTAGTTATATTCTTGATTATTACAGAGAGACTTAACAGGGCTGTTGCAGCATTATCGGGAGCTATCGTCTGTTATTTTGTATTAATTTTTCTTGAGAATTATGATTTTAGCATTATCGTTGATTTGTTATTTAGTAGTAAAGATGAAGACTATGTAAATCTCCATGCCTTGGTTCTAATCATTGGGATGATGATTATTGTACAAATTTCACATGAAGCCGGAATGTTTCAGTTTATCGCTATTAATATGATTAAATTATCAAAAGCTAAGCCCGTTATATTAATGATAATTATGTGTGTCGTTACACTGCTAATTTCTGCAATTTTGAATAATATCCTCACTGTGATCATCCTAATTCCACTTACTATTACAATTTCAAGAATTCTTAATATCAATCCCTCTCCATATATTTTAACCCAAGCAATATTGGTAAATATTGGTGGGACGATTTTTTCCATATCCTCAATTCCGAATATTCTAATAACGACTTATGCAGATATCTGCTTTTTAGAGTTTTTCCTTACGGTAGGATTAATTTCGATTATAATCTTCTTTTTTACATTAGCCTTCTTCATTCTTCTCTATAAAAGTGAATTGACAATATCAGAAGATGGTCTGCGTGTGTTGAAAGAATATAATGTGTGGAACGTGGTCCAAAATAAACGTTTATTATATCAAACTATGACCTTTCTTGTCATCTTATTAGCCTTATTTTTGCTTGTTCCCTCTTCATTAATCTCACCTGATATTATCGCGCTAACTATGGCAATAATTCTGATCATAATTAGCCGCTTGAATCCAAGAGAAATTATTTCAAAGATTGATATAGAATTAATATTTTATCTATTAGGGATCTTTATTATGGCTGGAGCTTTAGAAATTACAGGATTACTTAATTATATAGGAGATTTTGTCTCTCTTTTAGGAGGATCTGATACCTATATCCTATTTCTTTTAGTTCTCTGGTTATCCGCCTTATTAAGCAGTTCAATTGATAATATTCCCATAACAAAGGTTCTTATTCCCATTGTGAGTGAGATTCCCAGTATAGTCTCAGATTCCGTAAGAAAGCAACTTTATATAGGGTTAGATATCGGTGCAAATTGGGGTGATAATTTAACCCCCTTAGGAGATAATATTTTAGTAGTCAATATCGCAGAACAGAATAAACGACCAATATCTATAAACCAATTTTTTAAATTAGGATTCATCACGACTATCTATCAATTATTCATTGTGAGTATTATCTATACACTCATTTTCCGACCTGAAATCGGTTTGATTGTATTTCTTCTAACGGTTTCATTGATTGTAGTAATTTTTTTAATGACGAAGGTTGGACCAAAAAAGCTAAAAGAAGGCACATTAATTACTCTAAAAAAAATGAAATTAAAAATTATAAAGTGATAAAATAATGGTGTTTAAAAGTATTGAAAGAATTAAAAATGCTTTACCCGAAGTTTCACATATTATTATGTTTTATAATAACGGAATTGTATTTGAAACAACGTTAGATCAAAGCATAAACATACCTAAAATCGGAGAGATTTTTGCTCAAATTGTTGAGAATTTCAAGCAAATTTATAATCTAACAAAATTTGATTTGGAAAAATATAATAAAATAATATGTGAAACAGAGGCTTTTTCAATTATATTACTAAAGCTCGGAGAAGAAAGTAACATTGCTTTGTTCTTTAAAGCCGAAGAATCTCGAGAACTGAAATTAAGCGCGATTAGAAGATATCTCTTAAAAATCGAAGAATTAATTGATATGGACAAAAACGATATAATAATCCAAAATATCTTGAAAACCGAAGAAGAAATAAGACTTCTTAAAGAGGAATTAGAAGTTAAACAAAAAAATATTAAAGAATTAAAAGATCTCAGTGAAAAACCTATAGAAACCACTGAATCTGAATATGAAGTCACATTCGCAAAAAAGTGTGATGAGTTGGAAAAACTATGTTATAATATTGAAGAAACCATTTTAGAAAAAGAAAAGCTTATTGATAGCTTAAAAGAGGAGATTAGAAAAAAAAAATCTCACCTTTCAATTGATTCTTAAATTCTCTCCTTCATTATTGATCTCCTTCCCATCACTAATTTGAAACATAAATGAAAAAGTTAAAAATTATAAGGATGAAAATAAAATGATAATACTAAACAAAAATAAGAGTTTCTTAAAATGATCCCAAAAAAATTATTAAATGAACTTATAGACGTTGATGTTTATATCTATATCAAAAATATTAGTGAAAAATTCAGTGGAACCCTAACCCGTATTACTGAAGATGATTTAGTGGTTCTTAAAGATAAATACAATAATAGTACCTATATTCCGATATCAGAAATAGATGTGCTTACAGAAAGAAGATAATCATAGAAAGATTGGAGTTTAGTAACTAAGCTACTCAAAGTTTGTATTTAAATCCTCAAACCTGTCACTTTATTCAGATAATTTGCTTATTTCTAAAATTCAATGAATAATTAAATTTTATTGTTATCGATTTTTAAATTCAATTAGGAAGTATACCTAATTAATTATTTTCAGATTTTAAATCATGGAAAAGGAATCAATAAATTATCATAATCAAACGATTGCTATCCAACAAAAACACCAATTATCCTCATCTTTTAAAGTACGTTCATATAAAGAGAAATTAGAATTGATGGATGAAGAGAATATTAAACAAGAGCCTATTGAGGAGGTAGTCAATGATTTTTTTTCCGAAAAAAATAAGATAATCTCAGAATCAACCTTAAAGTCAATTACCAATATTATATATAGCGAAAAAGATAGGATTATAATTGTTGAATCTAACCATGGGAAGGAAATAATTTGGAAGCGTGAAGATTTGGTTAAGAAATATGGGTGGTTTTTCTTTGTTACAAAACGTTACCGAGATAAGGAAAAGAAAAAAACTAAATCCGGAGAAACTGTTGTAAGTGAGGAGATTTTTCAAGTTGATGGATTCGAAATTGAATTAACAGAAAAAGAAAACATGCGACCTCTATACAAAACCAAAGAATATCACAAATACCTAAATATCATTAAATCAAACAATATCACTCAAAAAGACATAAAACAGACTCTAAATCACTTTTTAACAGAAAATAAATCTATTCCAAAAAAAGAGAAGGAAGCAATTAGAAAAATCATTTACTATGAAAATGAAAAAGTAATTGTTATCAAATCTCTAATTGGAGATAAAATGTACGAAAATTTAGAAAACTTAGTAAGAGCATACGGGTGGTATTTCTATATCACAGGTGTACCGGTCGGTAAAAGTGAGATCTCTCTAGCAATTGATAAAATAGATAAAAAATATGACTCTAATTACTTTAAAGACACCCTTCTCTCACAAAATCTAAAAGATACTGATAAAATTCGTTTAACCCTTTACCCAATTGCCCTGAGACCCAACCATAATTGTATTATTTTGGGAATTGGTCAATTAAATATCCTTCTTGATTGTGGAATTGGGGAAGAATTTTTGGAAGATATTGAAGAGTATCTTTCAAATTTGAATGATTTACTTATAACAGACCAAAAAAGTAAGATAATTTTATCTGAAAGTCAAGATCAAATCCCTGATAATGAAAAAGAAGACATTGAAGGTGATAACGGTAAAAAAATTCTGGATGTTCACGAAACCCAAGGCGAAAAAAGCAAACTAAATATTGAAGTATCAGAAAAATCAGAAAATATCATCCTAAATGTTGCAGATTTCCAACCCAAAATTGATGCTGTGTTTTTATCGCATTCTCACTATGATCACGTATCTGGGTTAAAAGACTTCATTAAAAAACATCCTGATGTTCCCATCTTATGCTCGAGAATTACTTTAGACCTTTATCTTTTACGCGATTCCGATTTTTTAAAACAAGAAGATCATGATGAAGTCGAAGAGGAGGAATACAGAAATATTGTCAAAAATGTAATATATGTTGAGAATGGCGATAAGATCGAATTCAAAGATAAAAATTGCTATTTATCCTTTTTTCATGCGGGTCATATGCCGGGTGCTTTGATGATGCTGGTTAAGGCCAGAAATTATCGATTCCTCTATTCTGGTGATTATACGTATTACGATATAACCCCATTCGCAGGCACGCGTAGATTTTTGGATCAAATATCCAAACCATTGGATTTTTTGTTAATTGATGGTTCCAATGCGTATGAAGAATTTGGTAATCCATCGCAACATTTTCACAGCTTGATTTTGTTTTTAGAACAAAAAGCGGAATACGGAGATAGTTCCTTAATCGGAGCGGATCCTTCAAGTTTGGCGATTAGTTTTATGCTTACTTTTTGGCGCCATTTCCGTAAAAAACAACTTAGACGCGATTATAAAAAAAGACCCAATATCTATGTGGATATGATGGTAAGGAAGAATATCCAAGTGATAAATCATCGCTATGAATATATTTACGGTCCTATTTCACGATTAATTCGTAATAAAGCTAATCCATTTAATAGCATAAAATTTCGGTGGTTTAGTCATGATGATTTGGACTTTCTAAAAAAGAAAAATAATATCATCATTTCTCATCCACCAGATCTCTCATATGGAATTATTCGTAATATTATTAACGTAGTTGGGAGGAATCCTCATAATCTTGTGTTTTTAGCGGGAGCAATTCATGAGGAACCAGGAGAATCATTAGTTCACCCTCCCGAAGACAAGAAAAATGAGGAGAGAATAATTGAACTTTCAGAAACTTGGAAAATTCCTTTTAGAGCATTATTAGTAAATACCTTCGCTCCGCAAATTAAAATAAAGCTTCATGGTGATAAGGTGCAATTAACCGAGATGATTAAAAACCTCGAACCAGATGAAGTCTGTTTCTTTCATGAAAGTCCTAAAAAGTTAGTGGACGTGGCTAAATATGTAACCACATTAGGAGTAGAAAAAGTCTCCACTCCTCAAGAACGAAAACTTATGATTTTGAATCAATAATTATAAATTATTCTTGATATATTGTTCTATTTCGATTGGACTTTGTTTCTGAAAATCACCTTTAATATAGTCCTCAGTTAATTCAAATGCTTGCTCATCGGTAAGTTGCATCGGAGGGTGTTTCATAAAAAAGGCCGAAGGTGCATATAAGATCCCGCCTTGTTCTCTATCTAGCGCTAGTTTCATACAACGTATTGCATCTATTACCACTCCTGCCGAATTCGGTGAGTCTTGGACTGAAAGCCTCAGCTCCAGATCTATAGGGATATCTCCAAAAATTCTCCCTTCCATGCGGATAAAGCATATTTTATTGTCTTTTTGCCATGAGACCCAATCACTCGGACCAATATGAATGTTTTCTTCTTTTAACCTCAAAGATGTTTGAGATTGGACTGCTTCCGTTTTAGAGGTCTTTTTTGAGGCTAATCGATTTCTGTCTAACATATTCAAAAAGTCTGTATTCCCTCCAGTATTCAATTGATAAGTTCGGTCTAAGTGAACTCCTCGATTCTTAAAAAGGTTAGTGAGAACTCTATGGACGATTGTTGCGCCTAGTTGAGATTTTATGTCATCTCCGATAATTGGTATATTTTTCCGCTCGAATTTATTTGCCCATTGGGGATCACTTGCAATAAAAACAGGCATACAATTTATGAATCCAACATTTGCTTTCAGAGCACATTCTGCATAAAATTTTACTGCTTTATCAGACCCAACAGGCAGATAATTTAATAAAACCTCGCATTCCGATTTGGTTAATTCTTCGACAATCTTTTCTTTTGTTGGCTCTTCAGCATCTGCTAATAAAAAAGATGATTCTTCAGCATAATTTTTCATGTGAGGGGCAAAACCATCTAATATCCTTCCCATTTTTACCTCCACATTCATATGGGGGATATTTTCGCAAATTGTCTTAGAACAATTAGGTTTAGAAAAAATAGCTTCAGATACATCTTTTCCAACTTTTCTTTTATCAATATCAAATGCACAAGTTATTTCTATATCTCTTGGAGTATAATTGTGAATAACCCAGTGCATTAACCCAATCGCATGCTCCGGTTTTTTGTTTTTATAATATTCAATGCCCTGAACTAAACTACTGGCACAATTTCCGATTCCACAGATTCCAATTTTAATTTTTTCCATAGGCGCTCACTCTCTTGTAATTATTTAATGAAAGGAATGATAATAGAAATTTATTGTGCTATTTAAAAATGATACTTTTTAATTTTAAATTCTGAAGGCTCCTAAGTGAAAATTTTAATGAAAAATTTTACACATTAAATTTTGAATTAGTCAATTAGAAAATTTTTTGTTTTATTTTTCCCTTCTTTTAGTAACTTAAAGGAATAATTATTGAGACTTTAGCGAGGCTTTCAAAATTTATTCAGATAAAGTGATGGATCATTTTAAAAACCCAAAAAATATGGGTGAATTAGATAATCCGAGTGCTATTGGTGAAGCGGGAAATCCCGTTTGCGGGGATATCACCTATATTTATATTAAAGTTGGCGAAAAGAATGGTGAGGAATTTTTAGAAGACATAAAATTCCAAACCTTTGGATGTGCTGCAGCGATTGCTACATCGAGTATCTTAACAGAATTAGCGAAGGGAAAAAAGCTCCAAACAGCCTCAAGAATCACTCGGGAAGATATCGCCGCAGCTTTAGATGGTCTCCCCGAAGCTAAGATGCATTGTAGTAATCTAGCAAGCGATGGTCTTCGAGATGCAATAAATAAATATGAAGCAAAAAAAAAAACCAAAGTAGACTCTTTTTAAAGGCATATTTCTAAGGGATTTGTTAATAAATTATAGAAAATTCAGACTTTTGCTTTTATCTTAATCCACAACATTTGTCTTTTTTTACATTCTATAAACATAATTTATAATTATTTCAAATTGCAATTATACCATAGTTATTAGGGTAAATATAATTATGAGTCAAACAAAAGAAGAACAAATGAAAATAAAGCTCGGAGGGATGACTTGTGCGAGCTGCGCACTTAAAATTGAAACAAAGCTCAAAAACCTTGAAGGTGTTAAGACATCTAACGTAAATTTCACCAATGAAGAAGCTCTCGTAGAATTTGACCCAGAAAAAGCAGACTATAGGATTTTTAATAAAGCTATACAAGATCTTGGCTATAAGGCATCCTTGGCAAGGATGGATTTAAAAATCAAGGAGACTGTATCAATTTCTGAGCAAGAGTTTAATGAACTCGTAGAAAATGTGGAAAAAATAAAAGGAATCGAAAACATAAGAGGGAATTACCAAGCTCGTAAATTATTTATTGAGTTTAATGATATCCAAATCAGTGAAAATGAAATTTATTCAAGAGTAAAAGAATTTGGATACGATATCACAAAGGCAGCTGGAGCTGTAGATAAAGAGATCGAGGCCCATCAAAAAGAATTGAAATATAGGTTAAGAATTCTATTTATATCCCTTGCGTTTACACTGATCATTACCCCGATTAGTTGGTTTATAGTTGAATCTTTCATCAGAAATCTGGTATTATTCTTTCTTGCGACTGGAAATTATATTATAGCTGGATCTTTTTTCTTAGAAGGTGCCTATAAGTCGCTTAAAAATAAATCAACTAATATGGACGTTCTAGTGGCTCTTGGAACAACCACCGCTTACGTGTATTCTGTGTTAACCACCTTCTTTATCGAAGGAACTACTTTTTACGAAGCCATGAGTATGATCCTTTCATTTTTATTGATTGGAAAATACTTCGAGCATAAAACAAAAGGACAAACCTCAGAAGCAATAAAAAAGTTAATTGGATTGCAGCCAAAAACTGCAACTCTCTTGAAAGATGGGAGAGAAACGGATATTCCAATAGAAGAAATAGAGCTTGGAGATGTTTTGGTAGTACGACCTGGAGAGAAGATCCCTGTTGACGGTGTAGTTGTAAAGGGAAAAACTAAGATTGACGAGTCAATGATTACTGGAGAAAGTAGATATATAAAAAAAGAAATAGACGAAGAAGTTATTGGAGGTACGATAAATCAGACGGGATTGATACATATCAAAACGACAAAAGTTGGAAAAGATACTGTCCTTTCTCAAATTATAGATTTCGTTAAGAAAGCACAAATTAGGAAGGCAGAAAAGCAGAAACTGGCAGATAAAGTGAGTAATTATTTTGTTCCCGCTGTGGTTGCTATAGCATTAATCGCTTTTGTATACTGGTTTTTAATAGCTGATATAGGTTTGGAACGTGCTCTCCTAGTTTTTACTTCTGTAGTGGTTATATCGTGTCCATGCGCACTTGGATTAGCGATACCAACTGCGGTAATGGTAGGAACTGGCAAAGGTGCCGAAAATGGAATATTAATCAAAGGGGGCGATTCCCTCGAATCGATTAATAATTTAGATATTATTGTGTTTGATAAAACAGGAACTTTAACTGTTGGGAAACCCAGCGTAGTTGAGATATTTACCGAAAAAGAATTGAAAAGTGAAGGTTTCGATGAAAAAGAATTGCTCTATTACGCGGGAAGTGCTGAAATGGGATCAGAACATATCTTAGCGAGAGCTATTATTGAGGAAGCTAATCAAAAAGGTCTTAACCTAATTTCCCCCGAAAAATTTGATGCCGTTCCCGGAAAAGGTGTAGTTGCCACAATTGACAGTTCACAAGTATTGATCGGAAATGAGAAATTAATGAAAGAAGAAAGTATAGATTTTAGTAATTTTCGGGAAAAATTCCTTGAATTTCAGCAAAAAGGAATAACCACGATTTTTATAAGTGTTGATCGCACTTTGAGGGGAATTATTGGAATATCTGATAAAATCAAGGAGCAAGCGCCCTATGCTTTAGAAAAATTGAGGAATATGGGATTAGAGCTCTATATGATTACAGGAGATAATAAAGAAACAGCTCTTGCAATCGGAAAAGAATTAGGATTTGATGAGAACCATATCTTGGCAGAAGTTCTTCCAAATGATAAGGCACTTAAAATAGAAGAGCTACAACAATCAAAATCTGGAAAAATCATCGGAATGGTTGGTGATGGTATAAACGATGCTCCCGCATTAGCTCAATCAGATATAGGCATTGCAATAGGTTCTGGGACTGATGTCGCAATAGAAACAGCAAGTATTGTTTTAATGAGGGGGGATCTGCGAAATGTGGTAGCTGCATTAAAGTTATCCCATAAGACCTACCGAAAAATGATAAGCAATCTATTTTGGGCATTTATTTATAACGTTATCGGGATTCCGATCGCAGCAGGACTACTCTTTTACATAACTGGCTACTTTTTGCCGCCTTATTTAGCGGCGGTCTTTATGGCTTCAAGTTCTGTTTCAGTGGTCACTAATGCACTCTTCTTAAAACGGTTTGATCCTAAAACAGAACAACAAATTGAAGAAGAAATGTTATTGGAACAAGAGGAAGTCGTAACTGACCCTGTTTGCGGAATGAAAATTATCCCAAGCCAATCTATAGAACATGAGTACAAAGGAGAAACCTTTTATTTCTGTAATCCATCCTGCGAGAAAACCTTTGAACAAAATCCGGAGAAATTCAAGGATTATAATAATATCGACCCGAAACTAATGCATAAGGGTGGAGAAAAAGGAAAAGAACTAGTAGAGGATCCCGTTTGTGGAATGACCACGTCAGAACCTGAAAAATGGACCAATTATGAATATAACGGTGATACATATTATTTCTGTAATCCGAATTGTTTGAAGAAGTTCAAAATGAATCCTGAGAAATATCTTGAGGAGGAGGAAACCGTAGTCGAAAAAACTTCAATAGATCAAACAGGATCTGATACAGTGTCTCAAAAACCGATTTTACAATGTCAAGAATGCAACTATACTGAAGAAGTTCCAATGCATTGCGGAAAACAGATGCATAAAGAGAATGGCTTATTGGTGTGTTGGATGGGTCCCGAATGCGGAAAACAAGAAATTCCCAAACATCATGGTAAGCCAATGAAAATAGTAAAATAAAATCTAAAGAAGATATATGTAAAAAACTTATAAAATTCCTAAAAAAATTAAAAGGTGATAAACATTGTCTAAGGAAAGCTGGGAACCAGAGACCGAATATATTATTCAAAAATTCGAATGTCAAGAATGCAACTACACAGAAGAAGTTCCAACTCACTGTGGAAAACCAATGCGCTTGAAAGACGGGCGGCTTATCTGTTGGATGGGACCTGATTGTGAATCTAGCGATATACCCGAGCATCATGGAAAACCCTTGAAAATAATTCAATAATTTTTTTTATTAATAAAATCATTTTTTCAGAGTATTCATTCAAATATTATAATAGGAGGTGTTGTAAAATATGGCAAAATTAGTATGTAGTAAATGTGGTAAAGAATTAGATACTGTACCTCAACATTGTGGTCGGGATATGATTTATAATGAGGAGACACATAGTTATGAATGTTACATGGGATCAGAGTGTGGATATATTGATTTAGATGAATTTAAATGCGAAGATTGCTGCAAAGATGTATAGACTCTTTTTACTTTTTTTTTCTTTTTTTTTTCCATAGTTTTAATTCAGAAACTATAAAGATTACTAAACCGCTTGAACTTAGAAGTGCACCAACAAAAAAGGCAGATTTATATGCATTAATTTCACTCGTACCAAAGCTTATCATAAAATCTATTATTGGACCACTTATAGCAGTACATGCAAGTCCCCATGATAAGAAAAAAGTGGCATTATATGCTCCAAATAATTTCCCTCTATAATGTTCTGGTATGAGAATTGATGCGATTGCATAAGATGATGCATAAATTATAACCTCAGAAGCCCCTATTAAAAAACTACCAATAAATATCATTAATAGAGTTTTTGCAGTGGCAGTTATAATTAGAGACATAATAGCTAATATAACTCCCAATGCCAATGTTTTAGCATGGCCCATTTTCCTACTTAAAAAACCTGCTGTAAAACCAATTATTATGACTGCAAAAGAACGAGTGTTTACAATAAAACTTAAGATGATACTATCTACGAAAAATCCAGATTTTAATGTTAAATATTGAGAATACGGAATACTGATGCTATTTCTACCAAAATTAATAAAAACCATTGCCACTATAAAAATGATAAAAACATTTTTATGATTAAATTTAGGTTTGTTTTTTTCGATAATATCTTTATCTTCTGATTCTCCAATTGTAGAATTATTAAGATATTCGATTCCGCCTTCTGGAGTTAGCAACATTGGTAATGTTGAAATAAACATTACAAAAGAAGCAATAATAAATAAATATCCATCTCGAAATCCAAATCCATTATCATATAATAAGCCACCTAAAGTAATTCCAACGATTCTTCCAAGTCCTCCTATACTTGTGAGTTTTCCCATCATTTTACTTCTCTCTATCGATGGATATAAATCACTAATCAGAGCACTCCAAGCAATATTTGACATAGACCAAAAAATTTCTATGAACGTGAGCCCAATTATTATTATATATCCAGCAATCCTGTAATTTGATTGTGGATGATGTATAAACCATACAGTAATTGTTCCAATTCCTGCCAAAATTTCTCCTATAATTATAAACGTACGACGGCGCTGATATTTATCAGAAAGAGGACCCCATACAAAATTTTGGAATAAAACACTCATTATCATTGGTAAAGTTGCATACAAGGTCGTTTCTGTCACAGAAAGCCTTAAAAAATCTCTTAAATAAATTGAAAGATAGGTATAAAATAGACCTCTCCGAAACATTGTAAGAACTTGAAAAGAAGATAATCCTATTAATCTTAAAAAGGACGATTTTTTAATTTTCTTGTGATTCATAACAAATTGCTATTATAATTTTATTAATCTAATTTAAGATATAGAATTAGTTTTTCTGTGTTTATTTATAGTTAAATCAAAAATTTTGTATTAAAAAAAAGAAATCTATTGGTTTTAGGTTACTATCTATTAAAATCTAACACTATCTAATACGTCTTTTAAGGTATCTGCGGAATGTTTTAAATCTTTTTCTTCTTCCTTATTTAATTTTAATTTTAAGGTTTCTCTAACTCCTTTCTTATTTAATACGCGTGGTAGACTAAGAAAAACATCATCGATTCCCAAGTAATCGCTTATAAGACATGAAACTGGCAAGATAGCATTCTCATCATTTATAATTGCTTGAGAAATCCTTACAAGTGATAATCCTATACCATAAGAAGTCTCTCTTTTCTTATCTATTATTTTATATGCTGAATTTTTTACTTGAGTGAAAATCGCATCAATCTGTTCTTCCCGGTCGCATAGATCTCTTTTAAAGCAGAGGTGGCAATAATCATCAAATAATAGCCCCCCTATCAATGCCCTACTCCATACAGGAAATTCTGTGTCTCCATGCTCACCCAAAATATAGGCATGGACATTACGAGGGTCAACTTCACAATGCTCAGAGAGTTTAAATCGCAATCGCGCTGTGTCTAAGGTAGTACCAGAACCAATGATTTCTCGATGTTCCTTTCCGGATATTTTATATGCCGCGTATGATAATATATCTACTGGATTCGAGACCACTAAGTAAATGGCATCAGGGGCATACTTGTATATTTTCGGGATAATTTTTTTGAATAAATCCACATTTCCTTGAGCAATATCTAACCTTGTCTGCCCAGGCTCTTGGTTTTTTCCTGCGGTGATAACAACCAAATCCGAATTTTTTATATCGCTATATTCTCCTGCTTTAATATTGATAGTTTTTGTAAAGGGGGCAGTATGATTCAAGTCCATTACTTCTCCTTTTATTCTTTCCATATCTATATCGACAAGTACAAATTCTCGCGCAATCGCCTTTATTATTGCCGCATATGCAAACGCCATTCCCACATTTCCACAGCCTATTATAGAAATTTTTGAGGTTATTTTTGACATTGGTAATTCACTAGGTAAAAATTTTTTTATATTGTTAAATTCACTCTTTTTTGAGCAGTCGTGCGTTTATAGCTACTATTACTGTGCTTAGACTCATAATCAATGCACCAATCGCAGGTGGAAGTACAATCCCGAATCCCGCTAAAACCCCCGCAGCTAGAGGGATTGCAACTACATTATATCCCGAGGCCCACCATAAATTTTGAACCATTTTAGAATAAGTCTTTTTAGATAATTCAATTATATCTGCGGCATCTCTGGGGTCACTTTTTACAAGAATAATATCTGCTGTTTCTATAGCGACGTCGGTTCCAGCCCCTATTGCGATTCCCACATCTGCGCTAGCCAAAGCTGGAGCATCATTTACACCATCCCCCACCATTGCGACCTTATATTGAGCTTTGACTTTTTTGATTTCTTCTGCCTTTTCATCAGGTAGAACTTCAGCAATCACCTCATCCAAACCTAATTCTTCAGCAACCCATTGAGCAACATATTTATTATCTCCAGTGAGCATCATGCATTTTATACCCATAGCTTTTAGTTTATCAATAGCATTTTTAGATTCTTCTCTAATAATATCCGCAAGAGCAATAGCACCAATTACTTTTTCATTCTTCAATAAATACACTATGGTTTTACCTTGTTTCTTTACTTTCTCGACTCTGCTTTCTTTAAAGTGTATATTATTTTCTTCTAAATAACCTGGACTTACTATTTTATATTCTGTGTCTTTAATTTCAGCTTTTATACCTTTCCCTGGAATTGCTTCAAAATCCCTAATTTCTTTAAATTCAATATCTCTATCTTTTGCAGATTTCACAATTCCATTTCCTATAGGATGTTCAGAATTAGTTTCTAAAGAGGCAGCAATAGCTAAAATCTCCTTACTTGTATGGGTTTCGGAAGTAATGATATCTGTTACCCCAAATTCTCCTTTTGTTAGTGTGCCCGTTTTATCAAATACAATCGCTTCGATGTTCCTTGCGAATTCAAAAGATTTTCTATCCCGTATCAACAAACCAGAGGTGGCGGCGATTGAGGTGGATCTTGCAACTACTAAAGGTATGGCAAGACCTAAGGCGTGTGGACAAGTAATAACCATCACAGTTGCAGTTCTCTCGATAGCGTATGCTATATCGGGGTTTAGAAAAATCCAAATTATAAATGTCAAAATTCCTACTGATATTGAAGTACTAGTTAACCAGAAAGCAGCCCTATTGGCTAAATCTTGAGTTTTAGATCTACTTTTTTGAGCTTCTGAGACCATTTCTACAACCTGATTAAGATAGGTTTCTTTTCCTGTTTTTTTAACCTCTACGGTAATCGATCCATCACCGTTGATTGACCCTCCTATAACTTCATCATCTTTACTTTTAAACACTGGTTCTGATTCTCCGGTTATCATTGCTTGATTTATGCTAGTTTCACCTCCTATGACAATTCCGTCAATAGGTATTTTTTCTCCGGGTTTAACAAGTACTTTATCTCCTTTTTCCAACTTTTCAACTTTCACATCAACAATCTCTCCATCTTCCTTAAGATGTGCTACGGTTGGCATAATTTTTACTAATTCTTCCAAGGCTCGTGAAGCACCAATAACAGATTTCATTTCTATCCAATGCCCAATTAACATAACATCGATTAAAGTAGCAAGTTCCCAAAAGAAGATCCTTCCTGCTACAATATTAAATACGACGGATGTGCTATAAAAATAGGCCACACTGATAGCAACTGCGATTAATGTCATCATTCCTGGTTGTTTATCCTTAAGCTCATCTAGTAATCCTTTTAAGAAAGGATAACCTCCATAGAAGAAAATAATCGATGACATGACAAAAGATATTATCGTTATACCGGGAAATTGAAATGATGCGCCAAATAATGATTGAATTGTAGGGGAAAAAACCAAAATAGGGATTGTTAAAGCCAATGAGACAAAAAATCGCCTTTTAAAATCTTGCATCATTTTCTTACGATGACTTTTTTTACTCATTTTTTCGTTATCATCTTTCTTGTTTTTCATAATATTATACTTTCCAAAATCTGAATAGACTAATTTATATATCTTAGTGTATAAAATAGTATCCAAAATTAAAACACGAGTATAAAAAATTATTAATTCAAAATGATGATTAACATCAAAATAGGTTTTATATCCGCCGATAATCTACAACAAGAGAAATATAATATATTTTATTAGATAAAAAAAGAAAAAGAAAGCTAAAATGGTTTAAA
>SHMW01000085.1 GCA_008080735.1 Promethearchaeota archaeon | reverse complement strand
CTATTAATGAAAAAAACAATCTGTTTTTAAAAGATATCTATTAGAGACTTTGTTCTATTCTATTAATTTAATATTTTAGAATTTAGAAAATCTATATATTTAACATGATTTTTTGTATTAGCTATAGAAAATATAAAGAGAGAACCTAAAAAGGAAGAATATCGGTTTCCATTGTTGTAAAGAAAATATATAAAAAAGTTGATTTAAAATGAGTAAAGGTACGGGAGTAGCATCAATTGCCATTATCCTTGCAATAGCGGGGATCGGTCTGGGAGCATATACGATATTTTTTCAAATACCAGATATAGATCCAGGGAATATCTTTGGTCGAGCTGAACTGAGGAGTAATCAAAATATACTCGGAAGTGGAACTTATGTGGCTGCACTTTCATCTGATGGGATGGACCATAATGGTATAGATTGGGATTCAAACGAGCATTTTTTTACCATAATAACACCGGGTAAATATTTGATATGCATAAGTATTACATTTCGTCCGGATACTATTATACAATCATGTGTGGGATTTTTAAGACTTAATAGTGATAAAGAGCCGTTAAAATGCTATATATATATTAATCGAGCTTATACTGGTACAGCCCAAACTAGTGATATGATTACCCTCAAAGCGGGAGATCAGTTAAGATTAATGGGGACTATGCAGGGTCAAGGAATAATAAGCGGTGACGCAGAAGGTTCTCTGACTTTCTTATCTATTCAATTGGTTCAAAAAACATAAATTTACGAAAAAAATTATACTTATTTTTTTTATTAATATAGAATTTTTATAGAAAAGGGAAACACGAATGAAATGAAATTATTCTTTCAAAAATTCTTTGAATTCGGAGATTTCTTCTATTTCTCCTACTCTCCTTTCCCGTAAAATTGATTTATTCTCTCCATTTTTCATCCTTCGAAATAATATACTTAAAAAATGTGAGGATGGCATAAATGTGCGTTCTCGCTCTTTAATGCGACTTTTCCAATCATCATAAAAACATATTTTCCCCAAATCTTTTCTTGGTGGTGCAGGAGGATATTCATTTGGATATCCGAAGATAGCAAGTGTTGGAATATGCCATTGTTCAGGAATATTTATTATTTCTTTTACCGCATCGCGATTAAAGGCTCCAATCCAGCACGATCCGATACCAAAACTATGAGCTCTTAATAATATATTCTGAATAATTGCGCCTGTATCCTCTTCGGCATAAAATGCGGGAGAATTATTGGTACAATCATAAGTCGGTATTATTATAAGTGGCACTTGCTGGACATGTTTTTGTCGCCTGATCACGATTTTGGAATTCTCAGCAATTTGACCAATTATATCCCTATCGTCAATTAATAATATTTTGATATACGGTTCATTCACGGTAAGCGGCACCATCATTGCGGCATTCATTAATTCGTGTTGATGATATAACGGTATTTTTTTGTCTTCTTGAAAATCTCTGACCGATCTCCTGTCAAGAATCGCATCTATTGCACTCACATCATATTCTTTAAAAGATTCCTCTTCTTGAAATTTTGAAAAATCTGGGCATTTTTCCCATTGATTAATAAAGAAAAAGTTTTTGAAATCTTTTTTCTCAACTTCAGAATGGTCTTGAATTAGCTTTTCTTTGCCTATAGCAAATATGGAATCAATACTATACTTATCGGAAATGCTAAATTGTTCTTGAAGAAATTCCCTATCGAAATTTCTAATCCATCGACAATTATATCCTAGATTGTAGGCTTCAATATTTACATTAGACATAGCGGCTCCAATATCGGTTGATCCGAACGTATTTCCCAAAAACTTTTGTGAGTGAGTAAAAATAATTAGTATAGCTGCTTCCTTGGAACAGTTAATATCATTTTTATGGGAATTTTGTATAAGATCCTTGTACTTATCCTTTAATGCATTAAAGTTATTTGTATTGAAAACGAATTTTGCATCTAACACAGGTTTTTCAATCTCATGTTTTGTAGATTTAAGCCGAGGGTCTTGTCTCTTTATCGCTTCAGTTATCAAACCCTTTTTCTCCTTATTTTCAACCACTAGAAATCTCCAGACTTGTTGATTTTCTGCCGATGGAGCCCAACGTGCCGCTTCAATAAGCTTTAAAATTCCCTCTCTAGATATTTTTCCTTCTTCCTCAAAAGATCGGGGAATAGTCCATTTATTTATGATTTCTTTCAGTAACAATCTAAACACCATTTGAATGGTAATTAAGATTTGATTTAATTACGTTTATTTCATAATTCACGATTCATATTAAAATAAGCATCTGGGTTATTTAATCGATTTGGATAAATCTTATAAAGAATTTTTTTAATAAGTCTAATTTAGCATAAAATTGAAAATTCTCGAAGTTATATCTCCTTATTTTAAGATTATTAACATATATTTTATTATTGCAAATACCATTTAATGTAATAATTAAATAGTATCGTTAAATCTGATGAAAAATGACGAATATTTTAATTGTAGGACATGGGGCTCGTGAGCATGCCATTGGTGAGGCCCTCGTACGCGGTGGAGCAGAATTATATGCCTTTATGAGTTTTAAAAATGCGGGATTAGATGAATTAAGTAAAAATCGTATAAGAATCCATTCTGAGACGGATTTTAAAGCAATTATTAGTTTTTGTAAGGAAAAGAATATTGATTTTGTAGTAATTGGTCCCGAGAAACCATTATGCGTGGGAATTGTTGATGCTATAGAAAGCAGTGGATTTCCTTGCGTGGGACCTAAAATAGAGGCAGCTCAAATAGAGGGCTCAAAAATCTTTATGAGAAACCTTATGGAAAAATTTAAAATTAAATCAAACGTGAAGAGTAAAAGTTTTAAAAGTATGGAAGGTGTGGAGGAATATATAGATAAAATGGGTGAGGTTAATCTTGTTGTTAAGCCAGATGGCCTAACAGGTGGTAAAGGTGTGAAAGTATTTGGAGACCATCTTTTTAGTAAAGAAGATATGGTGAATTATTGTACAGAATTGATAGATCAAAAACGACAATTCATTCTGGAAGAGAAAATTGAGGGTGAGGAATTTACCCTTCAAACCTTTGTTGACGGGGAAAATGTGGTAAGTACCCCCTTGGTTCAAGACCATAAAAGAGCCTATGAAGGAGATAAGGGCCCTAACACGGGTGGGATGGGTTCCTATTCAATGGCAAACCATCTTATGCCATTTATTACTCAAGAAGATGTGGAGGATGCGTTAGAAGATATGAAAAACATCGTCGCCGCAATTAAAGCTGAGACCGGTGTGAAATATAAAGGATTCCTCTATGGTCAATTTATGAAAACTAAGAATGGTATCAAGCTCATAGAATTCAATGCAAGACTCGGAGATCCTGAAGCGATGAATATCTTACCTATTTTGAAAACCAATTTTGTCGATATTTGTAAAGGAATTATTAATGAAAATTTAGCAAGTAGTATTGAATTCCAGAAAAAAGCGACGGTATGTAAGTATTTAGCACCTGAAGGATATCCTAAATCTCCAAAGAAAGATCAATTAGTAGAAATTGATACTAAAAAACTCAAGGATATCGGAGCCAGATATTACTATGCCTCAGTTTATAAAAAGGATGGACAAGTATATACAACTACCTCCCGGGCTATGGGTGTATTGGGTGTTGCTGACTCTCTTAAGAAGGCTGAAGAGATCGCAGAAAAAGGTGTCGGATGTATTCATGGAAATCTGTTCCATAGAAAGGACGTGGGTACCCAATCACTACTCAAAAAACGGATTGATCACATGGAATCCATATTATCTAAATAATCTTCTTTTTATTTCTAAATTATAACCTCTACTCTGATATACGCAGTTTGTTAATAAATCTCTAGATAAAATGATTCAAAATACTAATTTTTCAAGGGGGGTTTGTTCTACAAGGATGGATTTTCGTGAGATTGAAAGCTCTTTTTTATTTTATTACCTTGGATAGTACTATCATTTTATTTTATATTATCTCTTTATCCATTTATGTATAAAGTGAACTACTCTCGCCTAAAGGCGTGAGATTCGTAATTCATCGGGGATTGCTGACCTACTATTAGTCTTCCATCCTCTCCAAACGCGAACCCCGTATTCCCTACGGTTAGAGAAACTTGGTTATCATTTCTCAATAATAATATGTGGATACAAGTATTTAAACCTATATACAATTCATTACTGCCCTAAAGGACGGTGCTCTCGCACACTCGTGGTAAAAATTTTTGACCTCATCTATAATATTTACTAGTTATAGATTAGTTAGTACTGAAGGCTTTTTATAATAAATAAACATCAAATTATAATAAAATCAAAAATATTTTGAAACCAAGAAATGACAGAAGAAAAATCAAGAGATGCCGATTTTAATGAACTTATCAAGGATATGTTTCATGCTGAGGAATGGAAAGAACGTGCTGAAGCTGTCAGGACTTTAGGATTCATGCAAGATGGTCGTGCCGTAAATCTAATGGTGAAGGCACTGAAAAAGGAAGAGGAATTCAATGTTATAAATCGTCTGATAGAGGCTCTTGGTAGAATCGGCAACCCAAAAGCAACAAGAGCAATTCTTGAAAAATTGATGTTAGAACAAGGAAAAGATCATCCAAATAAGTATAGAATTATTGCTATAATCGAGAGTTTAATAGGAATTAAAGATAAACGTGCTCTTGCATATATTGGACAATTTTTGACATCTGAAGACGGAGAAATTAGGGAATTAACCAAGCAAGCTTTCGATACTATAGAGCCGAATTGGAGGAAAATTCTAGAAAAAGAACAGAAGAAGAAAAGTTTAGAAGAGATTTTCGGAAAATTATAAAGAAAAATTCATTGATTCCTATAGATATGTAAATCTTTGAGTCTAATTTTGTTCTCTATTACTTGAATAATCTAATTAAATTTAGTAAAACCTTTTCTATTTTCATTTTCAAAGAATAATTTTTTATCTGAATGAAGAGGAAGTTTCTTTATGTCCAAATTTTTTACGTAAATAGATCTAATATGATATCTATCAAAGAGAAATACTTTAGTTATAATATGACATCAAATGAAGATGTAGCTAAAATATTAGGAATAATAGGTGCCGTTATAGGGATAGTGGACGCAGTTTTAGATCTAGCTGGACAAGGTAGGATCTCAGGTCCAATTGAACTTGATTTCCTCACATTGGAAGTTTCAATCGGGATCATTGTAGCATTGATAATTTCTGTGATAGCATTAGTAGTTTCTCTTCCCCCCCAAGGTCTTCTTATGATTATTATGGGTATATTAATGATTATCCTCGCAAGCTTCTTAGGAGGTATTTTAGTCCTTGTAGGTGGAATTGTGGCACTTATCGACTAAGATCTACTAATTATAAAGATTTTTTTTAGAAAAAAGTGAAATTATTTTTATCCAAATTGAATATCAAATATCTAATAAAAAATTTAAAAAGATCCCATTCTTGGAAATATTTATATCTTAAACTTCTAAACTTATTTAAATTTGAAAATGAAAGTCTGTTGCTGGGATCTTGAAGGGCCTATTTCTGTCGTTGATTTCGCCGCAGAAATGGGTAAATTGTTGGGATCGAAGAGAGAACTGGGGTTGCAAAAATATGATATGGGTGAGTTTTTTTTTATGATTTCTCAATATGATGATTATTTAATTGATACCCCAGGTGTGAAAAAGCAGCTGGATATTCCCGAATATCAACCGGGGGACACATTGCGTATTATGGCGCCGATGTTTGTAGCGTGTTTTACCGATAAGGAATTGAAAGCCCTCGCAAAAAATAACTTGGGAATTTTGCCCGGCATACAAGAACTAATGGCACTTATACAAAAAGAATGGGAAATTTTTATAATCTCTACGAGTTATTCTCAATTCGCACATCAAGTGGCGAAAATGATTAATATATCACAAGATCATGTCTATTGTACAGATTTAAATCTCTCTGAATTGAAAAAGAACAGCTCTAATATCGAAGATGATGTAGATCTTTTAGTGAAAACAATATTTCAGAAATATCTTGATAATGATAAAAATCTAAATACAATTATAAATGATCTAAATAGTTTTTTTTGGAAGGGAGAAAATAGTGATTATATTAAGATAATGAATAAAGTAAAAGTTAGGGGGGGGAAAAGAAAGGAACGAGCAGTTGAAGATATTGCGGATAGAACTAAAAAACCTATTTCTGAGATGATCGCTATAGGAGATTCTATTACGGATATTAACATGCTGGAAAGACTTGATAAAGAGGGAGGTATCGCCGTTTCATTTAACGGGAATCGATTTTCCCTAAAATATGCAAACTCGGCTGTAACGACACCTAATGGGTTAGGGATCTTACCCTTATTCGAACATTATGATCATCTGGCTGATTTCTTCGAAAAGTGGGAGGAAGAGCATATTCAATTTGCAGATAATCCAAAAAAAATTCCAGAGGACCTTGTTTCAAAAATATGTAAGAATCATTTCATCTACTATGATTTTGTTCCCAAACTGATGAATTTGTCGAACAAAACTTCACAAGAATTACAAAAGATTATTCAAGAGCAAGAAAAAATGCGAAAAAAAGTGAGAGGATGGGCAGGAAGATTAGGTTAACATCATAAAGAATTATTTTTTGAATCTATGAAATATTTCTCGTAATACTGCATACCTTCTTTTATCTCCCTACGCTTTTTTATGTTTTGATAAAATAGGTAAATAATTGGAATAAGAAAAATCAGTAAATAATAAATCCGTACTTGGTAGACTAATATGAAAAATATTACTGAAATCAATGAATATATGGCATATAACGCGTTATATAAGAACATATTGCTTCTCCATTTAGAACTCTCCAAAAATTTTCCGTCTTTTAGGGTCTCATAGCACGTACAGCAAATTAAAGGCAGCTCTATATTATATTTATCTTTATAATATAATTTATGGATGACTGTCAACATTCTATCTATTTTATTCCCGCACAATTTACACTTGAAGGCATTACTCTTTTTTCTGTCGTATTCAATCAAGTTGATTTCAGATCGAGGAAAATAACAATCATCATTAAAATAATGAGAACACGTTTCACATGTCAGTTGTTTCTCCAACTCTCTTTGCTGGTAACGATTTACTTTAGGTTGTGAAAAAAAATCAAAATTAGAATGTGTTTTACAGAGAACTCTCCCTTTTTCATCGATTTCAAATTCGGGTTCGACTATATCACGCATTGGAATTTTCTAAAAGTAACTTTTTTGATTTACTTTCTTTTTAGTAATTAAAAAAATTCAGAATTAAAAATCTAATGTTTATTTAACTCAATAGCATAATTTTTAACTTAAGTTTATTTTAACAAAAAGAAAAAGCTTATTTCCACCTTATTCATCTAAATATTTGGATTGATGAAGTAGATGTTTTTGGGCAATGTTTTTGGTTAATTTGTAAAAATAGTATAGGATTCCGATTTCTTCCTCGACATTTTGATAATAATCTTCTAAGGTATGCTTTTGATAGTGAAGGAGTCTTTGGCTCTCCTCAGTATCTAAAAACCCGCAATGGAAATCTTTTTTAGCAAATGCCTCATCCGGAAAGTTCTTAAAATCAATTCCAAAAATTTGAAACATCCTGATTAAATATTCTTTATAGGATGTGCGACATTTCTTTCCACCAGCTATATGATAAATATTTCCCCATATTTCTTCACATTCAATCGCATTCACCAATGCTAAGGCAGTATCTTTTGCAGTGCAGACTTCAATAGAAGTGTCCAAAGGCATCTCAAACATTATCGGATCCATTTTGAGTTTCCTAGGAGAGACAATATATGTTAGTCGAAAAATAGCCCATTCCAAATTTGATTTCTTGATTTCTATTTCGCATTGTGACTTTTGTTTTGCATAATGATCATTTGAATTTGGATTCGGTTTATCTGTTTTTTTAATATATGGATCATCTCTCCGATCACCATAAATAGCTATGGAAGAGGTGTAGATCAATTTGGGCTTCGTTGTTTGATCTTCCATTGAATTAATTAGATTCATAGTTCCACCAAAATTTACTGAATATGCTAGATCTGGATTTTTATCTGCTAAAGGTGGAATAATAGCGGCAAGATGGATTACAATACCAATATCTTTAAGGGCATTTTTTACATCCTCTTCTTTTCTGATATCACCCCAAAAGATCTCTGCATTTTTTACATATCCCAAGGAGGTCGTCCAATTATTAAAATTTTTAATCTCAAATATTCTGACTTCATAACCTCTTCTAATTAATGTGTCTAAAACTTCTCTTCCTACAATTCCAAATGCTCCTGTTAATAATATCTTCATTTTTTTATGATTATTCCTAAATCTTTTATTAGACGGAATATTGACTAAATGATATAAAAATCATTTAGGGATTCCAATCTTACGGGAACTTTGAGTTTCTAATATTCGAATTCCTCGTTCTTATTAGAATAAAATAATTACATACTAATTATTTAATGGGTTGCGAGCGGGAATTATTTAAATATAGATGAATTTTATATTCACAATCATAATTTTCTAACAGCTTAGATAGATGAAAGTAATTCGACTACAGATCCCTGGAAATTTATTAAAACTTGTTGGATTCGCTGAGATGTTTGAGGAAATAAGGTCTGTGGAGATTCTGAAAGCGTTTCAGTACGATCAAAACCAATTCTTCTCCCTACAAAAGATACGGTTTAAGCCCGATACGATGAAAGATATTTCCAATGAAATTAAAAATAAATTCAATCCAAAAAACATTCAAATATTAGATATCAAGAGAGATGAAATTCTCTGTATCATGTATCAGAATAAAGCGTCAGGATTTTTTCCCATCATAGATTCCGGTCCTTGGGCTTTCATTTTTCCGATTTATGCTTCTCGAGAGGTTTTATTGGTTAATTTCATCTCACATGATGATTATGTGGCCAATCTGTTTGAAACCCTTGCAAAGTTCACTGAAAGTTATGATATTCTCGGAATAAGTAATGTAAAGGACGTGAAAAAGATTGAGGATATTATTGGGAAATATTCGATACCATTTCCAGAATTTACAAAAAAACAGCGAGAAATTGCGCAATATGCCACAGAAAAAGGATTCTTTGAAACCCCAAAACACATTTCTGCTACTCAAATTGGCGATAATTTTAATATTTCAGCATCAGCGGTAAATAAACATCTGAGAAAAGTTCGTAGAAAAGCTATGGAATACTTTTTTGGAAAATATAAGATTTGATTTTGAGATATTAATAATCATCTTAAATTTTGAATTCTCTAAAAAAGAAATATTTTTATCTGTAAAATAAATAATTTTCCTAATCCAACTAAGATATTTCTATATAAGATTTGAAGAGAATTTTATTATGTCTCTATTTCAGATTCAGCAATAAGAGAAGGGTAATATAATGAAAAACTATGAGTTAATAAATGATAATGAAGAGGTCAAGGCTCTATTATCGAATTATATTGCAAAATCGAGAAAAATTCATTATAAACTTGTAAGGTTTTTTTATTATTATAAAAGAAGTTTCTTCCTTATAATATTTGTATTAATCGTTTCTCTAATGCTATTACTACTTATAATCTTATCTGGATTCATAATTTCGAGAGTCACTGAAATATTCTCAGTTGCAGCATTAATCCTTTCACTCACAGGGATCTTGTATAGGATGATGTATTTAAAAGAATACGCAGTTAAAGAGCTTATAATTCAACATTTAAAGGAAGATCTTTATGAAATAGATTTTATGATTAAAAACGCTGGATTTGGGAAATTAAGACTAGATTTTGCTTTTTATTCAATAGAAAATAAGGATTTCGATAACATCAACGATTTTTTTAGATGCACTTCAATGGAGATGGGAGAATATTTTACTAATCTCTTGAATAAGTTGGATAGCACTCCTGAAGATGAGATGGAACTGTACCTACTTAATAATATCCTTAAAGAACGCGGAATGTTTTATACCCATGAGGGATTTAATACCGAAAGAAGGTTAAAGATTTTCAAACCAAATCGGCTATATAAAATTACTTTCTTTTTTCAGACATCAAAAAAAGTGAATTATGAAATTTCCAAGTATGTTATAACCTAAAATTTCTCTCTTAATTTATATTTTAAAAACGCCTTGGGTTTTTTGAAAATACCTAGATTGGCTTTTATAGATTAATATCAAAGATTCATTTATAGATCATTAGTAAGCAAGTTGGCTGGGCAATATGGATATAAATAAGGAATTAACTGAATATATGCTTAATTTCATCGAGGAGATCTGCGAGAGGATTGGTCCACAATATTCTTATAGCGTTCAAGCAAGAGAAGCAAATGAAACGATTAAAAAGGATTTTTTATGAAAGAATGAATCCTTTTTTATTATTAAAATAATGGTAAGGTTATAATAGTAATCTTAATTTCTATTGTAGTATAAAATAGGTTTTCTAAAGGATGTGAATATCTTTGCTGGATAATCTGCTTTCTAAAACGAAATTTAAAGAATCCTTTGAAAAGTTTATACAGAAAACATTTTATCATAAAATATCAGCAAACTCTCTAACGATTTTGGGTTTATTTTTAGGGTTATGCAGTGCTCTATTAATATGGATAAGCCCACTTTATTTTGATAATCTTTATATTTTAATCGCTTCCGTGGTATTTTTATGTATCTCTTTTTTTTTTGATGCTATTGATGGTGCAGTGGCTCGGACGGGGAATTCCAGTCAATTTGGTGGGGTTCTTGATCTTTTTTGTGATAGAACTGTCGAAGTATTCGTATTAATTGCCATTATTTCCACAGATACATTCTTATTTTGGCCGGGAATCTTCTCTTTAGCTGCTATTGTTCTTTGCATAACTGTGTTTTTAGCTATTGGGGGAGCTGTTAATGAAGAAAAATTAGAGCGGTCGGAAAAAATAATATACTATGCTAATGGAATTATGGAAAGAGGAGAAACCTTTCTTTTTTTAGTAGTTTTAATTCTTATCCCTATCACACGTCTCATAATATTATGGCTTTTCGCTTTTTTAGTATTTATTACAGCACTTCAACGTCTTAAAGCGGGATATGAATTATTTAGGTGATTTTTTTAGAAATGGATATGATAAAAAAAAAAATTGATATTATGTAGCAAATTTATTATCTAATAATTTTAATATCTCTCATTCAATTTGGTGAGTTTTCGTTTGTTCCTCCGCATTTGTTTTTCTAATTCTTTAAGGGCATTTTGTACCGCATAATTATAAGGTGTCATACTTTCCTCCGCTGCACCTTGAATCGTCTCAAATGTTTTATCAGAAATTTTTTCTTTTATAAACTCAAATATTTCCTCGGCATTTTTGGCAACCTTATTTACCCAAATTGCCAGAATCTCTCCCGCATTCGCCACGAAATCGGGAAATGCTATAATGCTTTTCTCCTCCAAGGTTTCAAAAATTCCTTTTTGATACGGAATATTCGCAGCAGGAACAATCGCAATTGCATCAATCTTATCAATATTTTGTTTATTAATTACATCAGGTCTTGCTCCTGGTATGATAAAATCTGTTCGGTATTCAGAAGAGAGTTCGAAAAGCTTTTCCTTTTCAACCCTTAGAAGATTGGAACTCTCATAATAATTTACCAAATCATCTCCATATTGATCTTTTAATTCTAAAAGTTTATTTATCTCTAAACCATTTTCATCGAATATCGCACCTTTTATAGTAGAAACGCCCGTGAGTGTAAATCCCAACTCATCTAGAGCCATTCCTATAGCAGTGCCGACTTTCCCAAATCCCTCCAAGATCACTGAGGGAGTTTTGCTGGTATCTCTTTCCTTATAAGATAATTTCTCTAAATTATTATAAATTACTTCCAAGCAATAAACTACCCCATAACCAGTGAATAATTCCTCGACTGGCACTCCACTCTTTTTCATCCCTAACTTATTTGGAGCAAGGTTTGATGCTCCAATTACATTAAAGATCTTCAATAAATCATAATCATCAGTGCCCATATCGGGTCCCGGATAATAAACGTCATTTTTAATAAATGGTTCAATCTGCTTGGCGAAACCAGTTAGCAATATATTTTTTTCTTCGTCATCTGTTGGATCACCCCAAATACCTGCCTTAGAGCCTCCCACTTTCATTTTATAAGAACAGAATTTTAGCGTCATAGCTCTTGATAGTCTAATCATCTCATCTAATTCAATATCAGGAAGCAGCCTTATTCCCCCGGCGGGAATTCCATATACAGAGTTATCTATAACTAAAACAGCATTTAATCCAATTGAAGGATTGTTTATATTAATGATTTTTTCTGGCCCATAATCATCCAATAAAGATTCATCTTTAATATTAAATTTCAATTTTCTTCTACCTACCTTTGGTATTTTTTATAATCCCCAAGAAAACTTAGGTAGATAGTATTAGAATTCACTTTTTTTTAATATTTTCACTAAATACCAATATCTTTAATTTATAATTAATAAAATTTACTAAAGAATAATTCAGAAAAAAATCAATTGAGGAAAATGGAATCAACTATTAAGAAAGACTTTTTAGAAAGGATTCAAGAACACCTATTACAGCAGACTAAAGATCTTATCTTTATACTTAGAGATAATAATGAATTCCGAATTGATTTTATTAACAAAAACCAAGCAAAACGAATTCTTAAGGTTTCCCAAAGTCAATTAGTAGGTGAATCTTTCTTGGAATTGATCCACAAAGAAGATATTGATAAATTTCTTAATATATTGAATAATGGCTTATTAAAAACCAGTAAATCTTTGGAAATTAGATTAAAGAAGCAAAAACAAGAGTATTTCTGGTGCGAGATCTCCATAAATAGAGTAGATATTTTGGGCTTTGATAATATTTTCATAGTTGCAAGGGATATTGATAAAGAAAAGATGTTTGAGAAAAATCTAGAAGAGGCTCGAGCCAGATTTCGATGGATTTCTGAATATGTACCTGAAATAAAATATTGGCGTTTACTGCAGCCTAAAAAATGCGTAAGTGCGGTTCAAAAATCTCAAGAAATGCTCGAAACGGTAATGGATAATATTCCTCATTATGTATTTTGGAAAGATGATAATTTAAATTTCTTAGGATGCAACAAAAACTTTTCCGAATTAGCTGGTTTAACCGACCCAAGTGAGATAACTGGCAAAACTAATAAGGACCTCCCCCTATTTAGAAATTATGCTAAAGAATTTGGGCGTATTGAACAAGAAGTGGTTAGTTCTAATAAACCAAGCCTAAAAAAAAATGAAATTTTTATCCTTCCCAATGGAGAAAAACTAATTTTTAATGTAAATAGGATCCCTTTATCGGGTGATAATGATGAAGTTGTCGGGATTTTATCTATGTATCAAGATATGACCTCATCCAAGCTAGCTGAAGAGAGATTAAGAGCTTCAGAGAAAAAATATCGAAATATTTTAGAAAATATTAAAGAATCATATTATGAAGTAGATTTAAGGGGTAATATTACTTTTGCTAATGATGCATTTATAGATTTACTGGGATATGACGGCGAAGAGTTTATTGGAATAAATTATAAAATATTCTGTGATGAATCAACACATAAAAAGATATATAATAAATTTAATTATGTATATAGGACAGAAACTAGCGTTAAAGATTTTCAGTATAAAGCATATGATAAAGAAGGAAAAGAAGTTTACGTTGAGACTTCAATTAATTTGAGATATGATTCTGAAGGAAATAAAATTGGATTCAGTGGTTTATTACGAGAAATAACAGAAAAATATCTACTTCAGCAAAAATTAAAGAAGTCTGAAGAGCGATATCGACTTATTTCTGAAAATGCAAATGATTATATCACAATAATTAATGATCAACTAAAATTTGAATATATAAATAAACAACCTTACCTAATGGGATTGGGATATTCAAAAGATGATTTGATCGGTCAATCTTGTATTGATTATCTTCATCCCGATGATAGAAAAAGGGCAATTAAGACATTGAAATTTAGTTTTGCTAAAGAAAAACCCGGATCACAAGAAGTAAGATTCAAACATAAGAGCGGGAAATGGATATGGTTAGATGTGAAGGGGAGGATCTTTAATGATACTGATAATAGATCAAAAGCGTTATTAATTTCAAGGGATATAACTGAAAGGAAAAGAAATGAAGAGAAAATTAAGAAATCAGAGGAAAAGTTAAAAAAACTAAATAAGTTATTAGAAAAGAAAATTTCAGAACGTACGAAGAAATTGAGAGAATCAGAGGAGAAGTTCCGAACTATATCTGAGCAGTCCCTATTAGGTATCACATTTATTCAAGATAACACCTTAATATATGCCAATAAAGCACTCTCTTCTATTTTAGGTTGGGAAATTGAAGAAATGGAAAATTTAGGAATGGAGAGTATAGTAGAATCCATCCATCCGAAAGATAAATTAAAATTTATGGAATTAGTGAATGAAACATCAAAATCTTCTTTTGGATTTACAAAACAATTTTCGATAAGAATGATAACTAAATCCCAACAAACGAAATATTTAGATGTGTTTATAAGAAGAATTAAATATCAAGGCAAAAAAGCAAAATTAATTTCTATTGTGGATATTACGGATAAAAAAGTGGCAGAATTAAAACTTAGAAAATCAGAGCGGGAATTAAAGCTAAAGAATAAAGAATTAAAAAAATTGGATCAACTGAAAACTGACTTTATTACCATGGCAGCACATGAGTTAAAAACTCCTCTAATTTCTATATCTGGATACACTGACTTGATCTTGTTGAGAGAGCAAAAACTAAAGTCGGAGATTCGAGAAGATTTGGAACGTATTTTAAATAATTCTAAGCGTTTAGAGGAATATATCAATAAATTATTAGACGCAATGAAAATAGATGCTCAGAAAATGGATTTTAATAAACAAAAGACAGATATTGCTAACATAGTGAAGGAATGCGTTGAAGATTTGAAATATCAAATACAGAAAAAAGAAATTTCGATCTCTTTTAGACTAGATAACCAAATTATTTCTCGTGTTGATCCATTTCGACTCTCTCAAGTATTTTCCAATTTAGTGAGCAACGCAATAAAATTTACTCAGAAAGGTGGAAACATTCGAATTATCGTTGAGAGGAATGATGCGGAAAAAATTTTGTGTTGTGTGAAAGATAATGGAATTGGTTTGGTTGAAAGTGAAATTGAAAAACTTTTTGGAAAATTTGTTATGTTGGAAAAAGATATAGAAAAGTTCTCAAAAGGAAGTGGACTTGGTCTATATATTTCTAAAGGAATAATTGAGGGACATGGAGGAGAAATTTGGGCAGAATCTCAAGGAAAGAATTTGGGTAGCACTTTCAAATTTACCCTTCCCGTAGATTAACATTTATATAATATTAAAATAGATGGAAAACCATATCTTTTATAAAGAATATTATTTGGTAAAAATTACCCTACTCATTCAATGCCAGAACTAACTGAATTATTAAATAATGAAGAAAGCATCAATCTTATTAAAATACTCATTAAAAATATTCATGATTTGGCAATACTTATTGATCAAAATTATAAAATAAAATATATTGGATATAACAGTAAAAGTATAATTGGATTTTCCGTTGAAGAATTATTAGACGATTCCCTTCTTTCCTTTATTTATCATGAAGATCGAGAAAAATTTATTGAGTTTCACCAGCAATTAAAAAAAGGACATATCGTAAATACTGAAATCCGCTTGATCAATAAGAATGGTGGATTTATTTGGTTTATTCTAAAAGGGAGTATTCTCAAAAATAATAGAGATCAAGATAGCAAAATTATCTTACTTTTAAACAAGATTTTCAAGGATAAATCTGTGATTTCTGAGGAAACAATGTCAAATGAGAAAGATGGAGATTTGTTCCATTCACTCTCGGAAATTAGTTTCTGGAAACTATTACAACCGAAGCAGCGTGTGAGTGCATTAAAAGAATCACTTAAAATGCTTCAATTCGTGCTCGACCAAATGCCTCAATATATTGCTTGGAAGGATAAAAATCTCACATTTTTGGGGTGTAATATCAATTTCGCTAGAGTAATTGGATATGAAAAACCAGAACTTATAATAGGTAAAACAAATAGAGAAATTTATCAAAATATTGATATCAGAAGCTATATCACAGAGAGGGAGCAGAAAGTTATAGATTCTAAAAATCCAGAATTTCATAAGATCGAATCATGGTTTAAGGTAGGAAATGAAGAAAGATTTCTAGACGTTAGTCGTGTACCTTTACGTGATTCAACGGGTGATGTTATTGGGATCTTAATCGCATATGAAGACATAACAGAGCGAACCAAATCAAAAAAAGCTTTAGAACAAAGTGAAAAGAGATTTAGAAAATTAACCGAATTACTGCCTGATGTCGTTTATACTGTAAATAAAGAAGGAATAATAACATATGTTAATTCCGCAGCCTATCATATGTTAGGTTATAAACCAGAAGAAATTTATGAAAAAATGCATATCAATAATTTTTTCCCAGAAGAAGAATTAACTTTTCTCCAGAAAAACTTTAAAAAAGTCATAAATGGTGAAATTACGGAAGCTCATGAATATAAAATGATAAAAAAGGATGGATCATCAATATACGTGATGCTTCATTCAAGACCTTTATTTAAAGATGAAGAAATTACAGGATTATTAGGTATAGTTCATGACATATCCAAGCTTCTTAAAGCAGAAAAAAAATTAAAAGAATCTGAAAAGAAATATCGGAATCTGGCACAATCTCTACCCGCAATCATCTATGAATTCAATAAAAATTTCGAATTAACATTTGTAAATAAATCTGGATTGGAAAAATTTGGAATTTCTCAAGATGATTATAAGGGAATAAAATTTACAGAATTTATCGCTCCATTAGATCTAGATCCTTCTATAAGAGATATTAATAAAATACTGAATGGAGAGCTAATCGAACCAAATGATGTTTTATTACAAAAAAAGGATGGGAGTTATTTTTATGGACGCAGTCATGCAAAAGCTATATATGAAAATGGAGAAATTGTTGGAGTAAGGGGGATTATTAATGATATTACAGAAAGAAAAAAGTCAGAACTTGCATTAAAAAAAGAAATTGAAGAAAGAAAAAAAGCAGAAGCTCAGCTTAAAAAATCCGAAGAAAAATATCGATATTTATTTGAAGGTTCCCCATATTCTATTTGGTTAGTCCGTTTAGATGGAACTATTTTAGATTGTAATACTACTACAAATACATTACTTACTGAACACATCAAAGAGGATCTTATTGGACAAAATTTCACAGAAATCCTTTCTCTTCTCGACAAATCTGAACATCTAGTCTCTCATTTTAAAAAGCGCTTTTCAAAAATCAGAGAAGGTAAAGAATTGAAACCGACCGAAGTACGAATTCAACGACCGAAAGATAGAGCAATCTGGATTAATGTTATTGGCTCACTTATTAAGTTGGGAGACGAGACCCTAATTCAAGTTATTATCCAAGATATCACTGAAAATAAAAAAGCTCAGCAGAAAATTAAAGAGTCACAAGAAAAATTAAAGGAATTAAATAGAGAGCTAGAAAAAAAAGTAATGGAACGCACCAGGGAATTAAGAGCATCAGAGGAGAAATTACGAAAACAAAACGTTAAACTTAAGCGTTTAGATAACTTAAAAAACGAATTTATTCAAAATGCAGCTCACGAACTTAAAACTCCCTTGATTAGTATTTCTGGCTACACTGACTATTTATTAATGAAATATGCAGAAAATATAGACACGGAAGTTAAAGAAGACTTAGCAACTATTAAAAAAAATGTCAATCGCTTAGAAAAACTTATGGATCAACTTTTCGAAGTAATGAAAATTGATGAGGAAAAAATCAAACTGAAACGAAAGGATACAAATATACGTGATTTAATCGAAGAATGTGTCAAAGATCTATCATACCAGATTAAAGAAAAAAACCACGAAGTATTAATTGATATAGACGAGAACAAAATAATTAATATTGATAGAGAGCGTCTTTCGCAAGTATTTACCAACCTTATATCTAATGCTATAAAATTCACAAAAGAAAATGGGAAAATCAAAATAATCGGAAAAGAACGGAATGAAGATGAATATTTATTTAAAGTGAGAGATAATGGTTTAGGATTGAATTCAAACGAAATAGGTCGATTATTTCGAAAATTTGAACGTATTAAAAGTCCCATTAAACATGAAGTTAAATACCGTGGAACAGGTCTTGGATTATATATCACTAAGGGCATTGTAAATGCGCACGGGGGAGAAATCTGGGCAGAATCACCAGGACCAAATAAAGGAACGACTATTCTCTTTACTATACCTCAAAAGTAAAAACTTTAGAGTTTAAAATTACTCATGGAGATCATACTACTCTTAATTATTCTGTCTATTTAAACAAAAAGTGGAAAAAGAAATTTCTGAGGATGGCGTAATAGCTTTTCTTGCTTTCTAAATCGACCTTTCTGGCGGTGTAGAGGCGTTGGTAATAGATGATGCTGTTATAATTGACCGAG
>SHMW01000084.1 GCA_008080735.1 Promethearchaeota archaeon | reverse complement strand
GCCTTGGTGTGTTATATCAACCCTCAAGTCGGTCCGCGTGATGCATTGTTTACGGTACAAGAATTTGCAAGAAAATTAGAATCCATTCTATAAGCTGATTCCATCTCAGATCCATTTTTCCTTTTTTCTTAATTCTTCTCTCTTATTCATTTTCGAAACATGTCCAATACTCGCTCAAAATACCTGTTAAAGCTTCCTTGATTTTGAGTAATTCAATATTACTCCGAAATTTCGAAAAATCTAGGTGTTCGAAATCGTGTGATATGTATTCCTCTTTAAGGAGTGCTCTGATGATGGAATAAACACATATTGGGAGCCCAATCAGGTTATATCCTCCCTCCAATACAAAGACCAGCCGACCATCGCATAAATCTTCTGCTATTTCTTTCATTTTACAAGTGAAATCATAATAGGATTTACTAGTAAGCAAACAATTTCCAATTTGGTCTGCAAAATACATATCGACTCCTACTGCTATAATAATCAGTTCGGGACGGAATTCTCTCAACACTGGGTTGAGAATATCCATAAATTCTAAAAAATTATCGTCCGTAGTGTTCATAGGAATAGGAAAATTAATCGTAGTACCCTTGCCCCGCTTAGCACCCGTTTCGGTTATAAATCCAATATCTCCTTCTAAAAAATCGAATTCATGGACAGAAAAATAGAGTACATCGGGATCTTCGTAAAAATATTGCGCAATTCCATCTCCGAAATGATCATCTATGTCGATTATGGCAATTTTTTTATCATAACCATTTTTCTTTAAATTCAATAGTGATGCTGCGATATTATTAAATATACATAATCCTGCACCTTTCTCACGCATTGCATGATGCCCTGGAGGGCGTACGAGTGCAAAAGCGTGATCAACGCGATTATTCAAGACCGCATCAATACACTCAATCACACCCCCGATTGCTTTTTTAGCCAGTAAATAAGTGTCTTTTACCACGAAGACCTCCTCAGATAATAGGCCGCTTCCGAATTGAGAAAGCCGTCTCACAGTATCAATATAATATTGCGAATGAGCTATTGTAAGAAGTTTTTTACCTATTATTCTCGGAGCTAATTTAATAATACGCTCATCTTCAAATATACGAATCTTCTCGAAATAGTTGTAAATTACCTTAAGTCTTAAAGGATTCTCATACGAAATAAAGGCGGGATGAGGGTAGGGAGGATTATGTTGCTTGGAAAAATCATAATCAAATAAAATTCCAAGTCGTTGATTTTTTATATTCATATACAAGAATTAAAATATTCGAAATTTTTAATTTGATTATTGAGGATTACATATATTTAATTTTACATATCAAAAAATTAACTAAAAACTAATATTATAGAAAAATGAGTGCGATAGAAATTATACTTACGATTTTGCTGAATATTCTACCAGTAATCATAATGTTTCTACCCCTCCTATTTCTTTGGAATCGAGCGATTGGAAAGTTATATTTGAGAATAGTAGTTGGAATCTCGATTTTTTATTTTATCTATTGGATTCTCCCAGTTATTTTTCAAATTAACAATCCCGTCAATGAATTAGATGTTTCCACTGATCAAGGAGGGCTGAGCTTAGGTTACATGGCGATACATTTTTTCTCGTTGATTTCCATTTTCATTTCCTATCCATTGGTGATTTTACCCTTTATCTTCATCGTTGCACCGTTAATATCGTTTATAATGATTTGGAATCGAATACGCAAAGAAGAGGGAACTACAGAGGAAATATTAAATCAGACCACCTATGAGTTTGAAAAAAGCCCTCTCCAGAATATAAAAGAAGAGTTGCTAAATAAAGATTGGACGCGTGAAAAAGAGATATTCAAGTTGATGGTTGTACTTCTTCCTGTATCTCTCTATATCCTCCAAGCAATTTTAAAAGTATCAAACCTTCAGAATTTTTCCTTAAGTACTTCTGAGACCGCCCTTGGTTGGTTTTTGGAAATCTTATTCGTATATCTTGCTATCTTCATCTTTAGTATCGAGCTTTTATACTCAAGTAAAGTGGCAATAAAAGGACGTTATTTCGGTGAGCGAGTGAGAGAACAGACTTTTCGAAGTTTATATATGGTCGGAACTCCCATTTCAATTATCTCAATATTTTTGTTTTTGCTTGAATATTTAGGGTCAATTGATATTATTGTGTATTTTTTTGCATATTTTCTGATGGCAACGGGTATTTTTATACTATTTTTAGATATTTTCGAGCAGATTTCAATCTTTATTCTAATTAAAATAGTCGATTGGTGGAAAAACAAAAAAAGAAAAATTCGAGAATCAAAAAAGACGGGAATTTATTATGGGTTAGTATTTGGAGTTATAGCAACGGTGGTTTACTTCCTAATCACCCTAATTTTTAATTTTATCATTATTGAAATATTCAGTGATCCACAAACTGTTCTTAATACGGGGCTCTTTAATGCCGATCCTACTCTTCTTGACGCTTATCTTTTTGACCTCTTGATTTTCATCGATACTATCATACTGGCAATAGTTCCAATCATTATAACGACTATATTCCTAATCTATACATTTCGTTTCTCAAGGGACATTTTAACAAGTATCTTGGGATTTATGATCGCGGTTATTTTACTCTCAATTATATTTCGGATAATTGGATTTAATCCATTAATCAATTTTGCTCCGGATGAATATTGGTTAACTGGTAGAGTGAGCTTTACTTCTTTGTTTGGCTTCGACTTTTTTACGTTACGTACTGCGGCATTTGAGGCAAACCTAAGCGGAGTCTTGGGCATTCTGGCAATTCCCTATATATATTCGAGATATGTATTTAGCATCATCTTATGGGGGTGTTTTACCTATTATCTACTCAAGAAGTTTAAAATCGCAAATGTTCCCATAGATGAACAGTACGTAAAAAAAGTCATTTTTACAAATGTGGACACTTACATACCATACAGTGATTATCGCGATAAAAATTCCGACTATTTTATCTCCAAGACTCTACTTTCTGCCCAACCAACTCCCGAAGAAGCTAGAGAAGAAGTACAGACCTTATTGGCTGACCTAGAAAGAGACAAAACCTTGAAAGAATTAACACCTCAACAGGAGGAAGAGATTAAGAGATTTTATTTTGTTTTGAAATATCTCTACAACCAAGGGAGAATTGAGGTATGGAAACCTGAATTCAGCTATCGGTTTGAACGAGTGAAAAAACAAGCATTATATATTATCTATGAGGATGGAAGAGGAGTATATGATCACGAATTTTCCGAAGAGGCCGCACAAGATCCGGGACTAATTTCTGGAATGTTTTCGGCAATCACGTCTTTCATAAAGGAAACCACCAAGAGTACAGAAGCACTTAAAACTATTGATCATGGAGATATTACAATATTAATTGAGTATGGCAAAAAGCTCTTTGGAGCGCTCTTTATCAAGGGAAATCAATCATCAGAAGTTCGAACTCAGTTGCAACATTTTGTAAATATTTTTCAAGATAAGTATTCTGAAACACTGGAAGACTGGAGTGGGGCACTAGCACCGTTCGCTGATGCAGAACAGCTCGTAGATGAAACTTTTGAGACCGAATATTAAGCGAAATAAGAAAATTTATCAATTTTTAATTTTTTATTACTCCTTATTTTTAATATTGTAGGAAATCCCTTGCGAGTTTAAAAAAGAAAATAAGAAGTATATTGGACATCTATTCGGGAATGGTTGCCACAGCACGAACCCACGCTGCGCTTGCTCGCGCGATTCTGATTGGAAAGCAATAGATAGTGGCCCCAGTCGGAGGGACTTTATCTAAGTTGTACATTTTTTCCATCTGAAAATAACCAAGATCCCTCCCCGCAAAATGTCCTTCCCAAATTAAAGACGTATCGGGCTCTTTTGCTCTCACCGATTTTTTCCATTTCTTCGCAGTCAAGGAAAATGGGGCATCCCAACTCCATGCATCTATACCTACAATATGGACTCCTTGTCGTAGAATATGAAGAGTTGCCTCTCTTCCGACACCAACTCCATGATTAATATACTCTTTTGTTCCGTAATGCTTTGGAGCATTTGTATGGACACATAACACATCACCTTCTTGAAGCTTATGATTAATTGCCTCCAATTTACTAGCAACATCTTCAGGGGTCATTACATATCCCTCTTTATAATCCGTACAATCCAACACTACCAAGGGGGCGATACACCATTCAAGTGGAATTTCATCGATTGTCATCGCTTTGCGCTCTCCAGTTTCCTTATCTTGTATAGGAGCAAAATGCCACGGAGCATCCATATGGGTTCCGCTATGAGTTCCTAAGGTAATTGTCTCAGTTGCCCAACCCTTTCCATCGGGAAGATGATTCTCTGGTTTTAATCGAGGAAATACAAAACCCATCTGATTCGCACCCTCTTCATGAGCACTATATTCTATTTGCGGTTGGGTTAACGGAGGATCGAAGATCGCCTCATCTGGATTAATTATTGGAATGGATAAATCAACAAATTTCAATTAAAACACCTATTTTTTCTATTTGATTTGTTATTAAATAGTATGTTGCGAATATATTTATGTTCTATATTTCTAAAATTTCCTTTCATTGGATTAAAAGTGCCTTAACTCAAATAAAATGAGCGCTGAAACAAGCCTTTATAGATGTAATAATCGCTTGGCATTTAATCCTAGAATCTTATCAATTTCATTTTTTGAAAGAAAACCAATATCTTCAAAATAGTTTACGCTCATCTCGATCATTTCCGGGACAAAGCCATCTGAACCAAAAAGAATTTTATCTGTTCCGATTAGTTCTTTTGCTCGAATAAGGAACTTCGCTAAACGTTTGGGCATCATATAAGTAAGATTACTAATATCAACATAAATATTAGGATATTGGACTGCCAATGAGAGGGCAACATCGACCCATGGATAACCCATATGCGCGATTATGATTTTTAGCTCAGGAAATCTTTGGATGATATCTTCAATTTTCAGCGGATTTGCATATGTTAACACGTTTTTTCTTGTTCCCGGAGGTGGGTATCCCGTATGCATTAAAACAATTAACTCATGAATCTCGGCAAGCTCAAATGCTTCCAATAGTACGGGATCGTTTAGGTGTTTTTCACGGAAGGGGTTCATGAGTTTCAATCCTCTGATCCCATCTTCCTCAATGGCGCTTTTCAGTATTTTTTCTGTATTGATTCCTTTCATCGGTCGCTCCGGAGGATTGAAGAATGGGATGAATATCTCGGGCGCTCTTTTTTTCCAATTAAGTACTTTTTCATTTTCGTTTATACTAAGAGGAAGGAGCACCACTTTATCTAACCTCGCTTGCTTGATATGATATAATACTTTTTCTATAATATCGTCTGTTTCAATAGTTTTAATCTCGGCTATTCCTTGTTTTATACGTTCATAAAATCCATAGCCAGAAAACTTTTTGTTAAATTGGTCCTCTATTTGACTTTTCGAGTTCAATCCACGGAAGATGTGACAATGGAAATCGATTTTCATATTTTTCCATTCATGATTGTTTATACAAATAGAAATATGAAATCAATTTATAGCTTTATTCTTTTCAGAGTCCTATTAGAACTTAGAATTCCTGCAAAATTGAGTTCACGCTAAAAGTAATACCAAGAAAATAAAAAGTAAAAGAGTTGTTTAAATTAATTCAGTAATCCAATCTAGTCATTCTCTTCTTTTTCATGATGAAGCATAATAACCATTCCTAATATAATCATGGCGGTCTCATCGGATACATCCTCTTTTATTTTCACTCCATAACTATCCTTAATTATGCTTTTGAAAAGCTTTTGATTGATTTCAGCGACTTTATCTCCATCCTTTTTAATATCATATTTTAATTTCCAAATCTTTCCTTTCGCTTCAAATAATTCCTCTCCATCGGGATCTTCAAAATAATACTTCGGTCTAATTGAGATGAGTTTCGATTTCATCTTTCCAAGCATATTTTCGTCTTCTTTTTCTCCACCTTTATAAAAAGTGTAAGTGGAGCGCATCGAAATTAATTTCTCATCGATCGTGTAGAGTGGAGTATCATTCGTGTCATAAAGTCGGAATGTATTTCCGATTTTGATTAGTTTCCCTTTAAAATATCCCAGCTTTTCTTTCTCTGTATTATAGACGTAGACTTTATCTTTCAAGCTACCTATTTTCTCTTCTAATATAAATTCGCGTGTACTTTGTAATGACATGTTATTTATAGACACCTCTGTAATAGATTCTTTTAAAAATAATGAAATTGGATCCTTTTAAATTTATACACTTAATTTTTGTATATACTGGTTCTAATGCAAATAATTATAGAATTTAAAAATGAACTACACTCCCCTAAAGTAAATGATTAAATTAATTTGTGGTTTAATATTTTTATTTCCAAGAGATAATAAATATCATAAATAATGATTCAAAATCCTTCAGCTTAATTAAATGACGCACACAGATGTTAAAACGATTTCCGTAATTGGTGCTGGTACGATGGGCGTCGGAATTGCACAAATATTTTTGCTATCAAATGCGGAAAAAGTTAATTTGATTGATATTTCCGAAACCACACTAAAAAAGGCTCGATCCACCTTAAAAAAATATATCCATAAATTAGGTTCAAAAAATTTTTTCCAACGCGATGGAGACGCAGAAAGGATTGTTAACAAATTAAATAGTTCGACCCAATTAGATAGAAAAGTGTTTAATTCAGATCTAATAATAGAGGTCATTCCGGAGGATATTGAATTAAAAAAAAATCTCCTCAGTAAAATTGGGAATCAAAGTGGCAGTAATACCATTATTGCGTCAAACACCTCCACTTTCACGATAACGGAATTGGGAGAAGCCTCTAATAAACCAGAAAAAACCATCGGTATGCATTTTTTCGTCCCTCCTTTTATGCAAAGTTGTATTGAAGTGATGAAGGGAGAAAAAACGAGAGACGAGGTATTTCACAGAACTATAGAATTCTGTAAAACTATCCCCGCCAAAAATGGCACAATGTTTGTAGCACCTATCCAAAAAGATACTCCAGGTTTTATCTCAAACCGTCTACTAATCCCTGGAAATCTATATCTTAATATATTAGCGGATAAAGCAGCGGAGAAGGATATCCCAATAGAACAATTGGATGCTGATGCCTACCCCTTCATGAAAGTGGGTCCGTATGAATTATGTGATTATTTGGGATTAGATACGAATTATAAGGCACTAAAAAGCTTTGAAAAACGAGTATCCCCGGAATTTGCTCCTGGAAATGTCCTAACTGAATTAGTGAAGAATGGATATTATGGAAAAAAGACCGGGAGGGGATTTTACACCTATGATGAAGATGGAAGGCCTTTAATTGATAAAACCAAAAAAGCTGGACTCTTAGATCCTGAACTCCTATTAGCTATCCAGCTGAATGAATCCTGTAAAATGTTGGAAGAGAATATCGTGCCGAACTATTCTATCATCGAAAAGGTGATGAAGATTGGGATTGGAACTCCAGCACCTTTTACCCCAGGAAAACACAATTATAAAAATTGGTCAGATAAATTAACAATATTTGCAGGCGAAAACAATAAGAGCTATTTTGAACCATGCTCATTAATGAAGACGGGCAAATTTATTAATATGAGAATATGACAATAGCGAAAAAAAGATAAAAAAAGAGATTAATAATTGTCCTTAACTACCAAGCTTGATGCGATATTTTTGAAATTCTCGATTATTTCTTTGTAACTCTCATCATACGGCATCCACCAGAGATCAGGCTCCTTGTACTCATCAATATTTATATGTAAAGGACGGGATACTTCATAAAAACCCAATTTCCCATGAGTTCTACCGATTCCCGAGTTTTTTGTCCCTCCCCATGGAGTTGGTGCGAGCGCGAACGTGTAGACCACCTCATTTACCATTATGGACCCGGTATTTATCTCTTCTGCTATTTTCTTACCAAATTCAATATCTTCTGTCCAGACACTTGAAGTTAGCCCATATTGATTATCATTTACCATCTCTATAACTTGCTCCTCGTCTTCAAATTTAAGCACCACTAAAACGGGACCAAAGATCTCCTCTTGAACGACTTTCATATCATTGCTCTCTGCAGTCATTATTGTTGGTTCGTAAAAATAACCTTCAAAATTTGGATTTCTACGACCTCCTACTAATATTTCAGCTCCCTCTTCAATTCCCGCCTTGACGCTTTTTTCCACCCAATTCAATTGTTCTTCGTTGATCATCGCTCCAACATCCACATTCGGTTTGGTGGGAATATCTTGTTTTAATTCCTTGGTTTTTCTGACTAAATCATCAAGAAATCCGTCATATATATCTTTATGAAGATATAATCGTTTGACCGAAGCACAAACCTGTCCCGCATTGGTAAAGCAACCCCATCGTGCCGCTAATACAGCTCTTTCAAGATTCGCATCTGGAAATACGATCATCGCAGATTTACCTCCCAACTCAAGATCCACATCAGTGAGTGTATTTGCTCCTCTCTGCATTATTCTTTTCCCCGTAGCGGTACTTCCAGTAAAAATTACCTTCTCTGCATTATCAATCAATGGATTCCCTAATTTCGAACCGCTTCCAAAAACAGTTTGTACCAAATTTTCTGGTAAATCTATTTCATCGAAAATTTCTTGGATTTTTTTTCCAGTAAGGACGGTTTCTGAGGATGGTTTGAATACCACACTGTTTCCTGCCATCAAACTCTGAACGATCTGTTGAAATGGAATAGTAAAGGGATAATTATAAGGACCTATTACACAAATCACGCCAATTGGTTTTCTAATAATCAGACTTCTCTTATCTAACGATTCATAAAATCCTAGTGGAACTTCTTCTTCTCTTCCTAAAATATCCACCACATTGGAGTAATAATTAAACGTTGAGTCTGCTACGCCGTATACTTCACTGACAAATGCTTCATCTGGCGGTTTTCCGACCTCCTGTGAAATTAAGTGCGAAATATCATCAAATTGAGTTGAAATAACTCTATTAACATCCACCACTCTCCTTGCCCGTTCAGCTAGGGGAACTTTCGCCCACATCTTTTGAGCTTTTCGAGAATTTTCAAATATTTCATCGAGCTTTTCTATCGGAGTTTCTTCCACTGCTCCAATTTCTTCAAGAGTAGCGGGATTTATACTTTTAATCATTATTTTATCCACTGCGATATTAATATTTAAATATTTTTCACATTATTTATAAAAAATGCTTGATATATTATTGCCTACCAGATTTGCCTAAACGCTTCACTTATCAAACTTAAATAAAATTAGTAATAAATGTATATTACCTTTCTTATCGATATCATAGCAATTGTAGCGAACCAATTACTCAATTTCACTTAGTTTTTCTTTCACGTCTTCAGAGTGTCCTTTTACACTTACTTTAGGCCAGTGATATTCTATTATGCCATCTTTATTAATCAAATAGGTGCTTCGGATTACTCCTATATACGACTTACCTCTAAATTTCTTCATTCCCCAAGCGCCATATTTTTCCAAGACCTCGTTATCTTCATCACTGAGTAAGGTGATCTTAAGATTTTTCTTTTCAATGAATTTTTTATGGGATTCTGGGTTATCGGGACTTATTCCAATCACCTCGGCGTTGAGCTCCAGCAATTCAGGCAAAATATTTGTAAAGCCAATTGCTTCGGTGGTACAACTTGGTGAATTATCTTTGGGATAGAAGTATAAAATTACATTTTTTCCTTTGTAATCTTTTAAACATACATCTTTTCCGTTCATATCGGGTAAACAAAATTCTGGTGCTTTTTTACCGATTACGAGTTTAGTTGCTGCCATTTTATTTAACCTTTAAATTGTTTTTAACTTTTTGATATTTTCTTTAAAATCAAGTATATTAAAAATCAATATAATGCAGAGCATATTAGAATTCTTATAATCAAAGATTAAAAAACATAATATTTATGTTTCCAGAGAAACGATTATGGAACCTTTCTTTTATATTTTAAAAGATTTATAAAAATAAAGAAGAGCTCTCTTAGAACCTTTTTATCAACGCGAAATTTTGATATTCATTTTTAGACCATAAGAGAATTTTTTTAATGTGTGAGTTTTAATAATTCTGATATGAAAAATTTAGATGAGATTTTCCTAAAAATAAAGGATGTGTTGGAAAAACACTCAAACGATTTTTATACCACAGATCGATATATAGACTCAAAGGCAAAGGACCAAAAACCGGCCTATCATGTATATGGTAATAAAGAAGTCAGCCTATTTGGAAAAGACCCACAAAGGACTTACATCGCAGGAGTAATTCAACAGAAAAATTACGTAAGTTTCTATTTTAGCCCAATCTATTCACATCCAGATGATTTCCAAAATATTAGCCCAGACTTGGATAAATTTTTAAAAGGTAAATCGTGCTTTAATATTAATAATCTTAATCCTTCTCTCCTTAAAGAAATAGAATCCTTATTGTTGAAAGGAATAGAAAAATACAAAAATATAGAATGGATTTAGATTAACCCAAGGACTTTAAACTTCTAAATATTGGTTTGGGTCTAAGCTAGTCGCCAACATAACTTGGTTTATGTCTTTGTGAGCTTCCCATCTTCGATGATTGACCCAGTAGGTATTTAACTTCTCAGAAATATTCCAATATTTTTTTAACCTATTCATTCGTTTCGCTGCGTCTATTCCTATTGCTAATCCTAATTCTCGAAACGCTAAGCTATGAATATTCGCATTGAAATATTGAATCCCATATTTGACAGCTTCAATAATAGTATCGATGAATTCCTTTTTCTCATTCATTTTATATAATCTGTATGCGTCGATCAACATGCTTCCCATTCCCAATGGATCTTCTGTCTCTAAACGCAATCCTTTTGCCATCTTAAACATAACGTTCACTTCCTCGCTTAAATCCTCCTCTGTATTCATATCAACTAATCTGAATACCGTGTATCCATCGAGGGGGTCGTGTTGTCCCATCGAACTGACTAATGGTCTGCTGAGATCGATGCTCATCTTCCAAAACATCCTCTCATTATGGACGAAACTCATCGAGGCTTGTACTAAATCTGACGCCCAAATCTTATAGGTTTCTTCCTCAAGAAAATTCCCTATGCTAATCAACGCAACCATCCATTTGGTCAAATAGTGAAAATATTGTCCATCTCTCTCCCATTCGAGTTGCTGGTCGATTGGCTGATCACGTTTTCTTTCAGGTAGGTCTTTCCCTATTCGCAAACCATTTTTAGTAGGATGTTTAGGGTTGTTGGAGAGCCAGCCTTCCCGAGGATCATCATCACGATGTTTTCCAAGGATCGAATGAACTTGATCTACTAGATCAATTGCTAAGTCTTTATATTTCTCATTTTTTGTCTGCTTGAATAATTGGATGAAGTTGCAGACCGCAAACGCATCTGTCCAGAGATATCTTTTTGGATCCCTCTCTGAATTTAGCCCCGTATTTTCCGCAAATTCTCTCATTAAATCCTCGATAATGCTCAGACTACTCATATGTAATGAATTTGATTGGTGAAATATATAAGCTGAGGTTAGGTTTTATTAATGAAAAAAATTTTAGAGCATCGCTGTTTATTGCTACCTTGGTATAAAAACCAATAAGAATTAATATTTTTAAAATGATTTGTTTATTCCCTTGTATATCTTAAAATAATATTCAGAAAAAGCAGACTCTAAAATATGGATTATGTCAGATATAAAGGTTCTAAATACTTCCTTAGAAATGGAGTTTTAAATCTGAGTAATTTAGGAATTGAGGATATAACACTTATCAGAGGATTTGAGAATCTCGGGAATATTAGAGAATTAGATTTATCATATAATGAGATTACAGAGATCAAGGGCCTTGAAGATTTAACTCAATTGGAGCTTCTTAATTTACGATTAAACCAAATCGCGGAGATAAGTGGGTTGGCCCAATTATCTAATCTGCAATATCTTTATCTGTACAATAATAAAATATCAGAACTCAAAGGATTTAATTCCCTTTCTAAATTGGTTGAGTTAAATGTGTTTGATAATCGAATTCAAAAGATTAGTGGATTGGATACTCTAAAAAATTTAAAGAGATTATATCTCGGAAGCAATCGCTTTCATAAAATAGAGGGTTTGGAACACCTGTATAATCTGGAATTTCTGAATATTGAAAAAAATTTTATAATGGAGCTTCAAGGTCTTGACTCCCTGAAAGAATTAATTCTTTTGGTATTAAAGAGAAACAAAATACAGGAAATAAAAAATCTGGATCATCTAATAAAATTGAAGAGACTGAATCTCGCTTTTAATGAAATTCATCAACTAAAGGGTCTTGCAAATCTTAAGAATCTGGATACAATTGATCTCCGTGGAAATCCGGTCTATAATCAAGAAATTGAATGGAAATCGAAAATGATTCAAATAAAGTTTCTAGATACTAGAGAATTAGTTAATTTTTGTCAAATGAAACAAAATTAGGAGATTTTGATGGGGAATAAAAGACTTCTCTCATTATCATACCGTTATTTATTTATAGCAAGCCCTATTGATAATAACTTGTTTCATGCCATCAGAAAGTTCATTGAAGTATGCGCAGTAGCCGGCAATACGAACCATTAAATTCGGATACTTCTCGGGATGTTCATAGGCATCTTGTAACATTTCACGGTTGACGACGTTTGGTTGGAGTTGCATACCCCCCTTAGAGAGGAATGTGTTTATAAGACTAGCTAGATTCTTTTTTCCCTCTGAATTTTGAAATAGAGAAGAGTCAATCGTTAGCGTGGCAGTTGAACCATTCTCAGCATGCTCTATAAAATTAATTCCAGCAATTGAATTCAATGAAGATAAGAGATCCGATTGTTCCATTCCATAATGAGGTGTGAGGCTATTCGCAAGTGGCTCTCCTTCAAGTCTTCCCGAGGGAAGTGCAGGTGTATTTTTTCCATAGCGAGTGCATACATTCAGGGCATAATAGCCCGCTGAATATCTTCCATCTCGTGGACTATTGCCTACTGAGTCCAATGCATTGTTGTACATCTTCAATACTTCATTCATCCAAACTATGGTTTCTGTAGAAGATTCTTCTCCAAACTTCGGAACTGAAAGTAATGCAGATCGAATCTTTTGGCTACGAGATCCTTGAAAATTATTTTCAATCGCAACTATAACATCTTCGATTGAATAGAGCTTTTTCTTAAAAACAACCTCATTAATAGCAAATAGTGAATCTGCGACATCAGTTACTCCTACTGCTTGAATGCCGCTGCTGTTGATCGTTGCTCCACCTTCATATACATCCCTACCGCTTTCTATACAACCTTTAGAGAGTGAGGAGGCAAGAGGCGTGGGAAAGTGTTGGCGAAGATGCCTTTCAATCTTTTGATGATCTTTTAAGATGGAATTTGTAAGATGATTCAACCGTTTCTGGAATCGTTCAAGCAATTCCTCCATATTTGAAGGCGGATTATAGTTGTATAATCCTAATTTAATCTTCCTTCTTTCGCGTAACCTATTACAAATTCGTAATATAAATCTAGAAACAAGGTTTTTTCCTCTAAGGTAAAATATAACAAAATTTGTAATTAGTGTGAGCAGATCATCACTTGTTTTATTATTCCATAAATCATGCTCTTGTCCTTTTAAGGCTTGCAATAAGGGTAAGGTAAGATTTACATTTGCACAATCAGTATTCCCAAAATGGTCATCAGACGCATTTGGTTCTACACATCCCACTATTGAATAATTTCTCGCAGATTCTATTGATACTGGATAATGCTTTATGATGGTTTCAATATAGATCTCATCGCTGAATAGTTGCGGTATAGGACATCCCTTAATGTAGACCTCGGAGATTTTTTCTAGGTACTCCTCTGGACTATTTTTGTTAATACGCGCCGCCATATCGGCTGAAAGAGGTTGTAATTCACATGCATCAATCAGCATGTATGTCACATCATTAGTGGCATCCTTTCCGTCCTTATCAACGCCGCCAAAAGTCACTGCCTGATCTGTAGAGAGCGTCTCGAAAAGCCCATTAAGACTTGGAAAGCTATCTCCATCATTTACCAAAATGACCTCGTCCATTTTAAGAATAAATAAACAGAGTAATTCTTTCGCCTCTTCATATGTAATTCGTCCCTCTTCTTTATCTCTTTTATAATATGGGGAAAGGATCTGATCAAGCCGCCCAAATGATATCGCATTTTCATATGATTCGGTACACAGCGCTATATGTAAAAAAAGCATACTCTGAAGTGCTTCATGAAATGTGCGCGCGGGGTTTTTAGGAACATGCTCGCAAATTTCAGCCATTTTTTTCAATTCTTTCTTTCGCTGCCGATTAGACTCATGTTGGCTAAGATATGTAAGCTCTTTAGAATACCTCGCGGCAAATGCTTCTAAAGCTTTTAAACTAATTATTGCTCCATCATAAAAATCCTCATATTTCTCTGATTTTTCAGCCTTTTTCTTTTTGAGCTTTTTAATCAGCCCAGACGTTCCAAGCTCAAGAGTTCGCTCGAAATTCACGATAAAATGCGCTATCGATGCCATATTATTATTAAATCCCGCAACTGTCTCGGAAGCATTTGCTAATGCAGAGACAACATCAGGTATCTTCGAATATACTATATTAAAAAGACTATGCTTCATCCAGAACGGAAATAATCGAACATACGAATATAGTTTTTCTTTGAATGAGCATTGAAATCGTACTGGTTTTAGACGATCTATCTTATACAGAAAACTTGCTACAATCGGACCATAATATTCTTCCCACAGTTGTCCTGCACACCTTTTCGAGGTAAAATTACCAACCAGTAATTCTTTTGGATAGATTCTCACCGTCTTATTTCTCAGAACGTAGGAGAGACATTCCGCTCGGTGAATAGGCGTGGGTTCCTCAAAACCGTTTTTTTTATAATATTTGGTTTTTAATTTACATGCTTCTATACACAGGGCCCTTCCGCTATTTCTAATATCTTTTTGAATTTGTCTAACTCGAGGTGAAAAAGAGGTTTTTTTTAGTGTAGCATCTCTTTCAACATACTTTACGTTAATTCCTTGTTTTTCAAAGAGTTTAATCCCACGTTCAATTGATTCAGTAGCTTTCTCATTGGTTATACCTAAAGACTGGTAATTGAGACCAAGACGGCGTGCTTTATCCTCATAAAAGTTATGATATTTTAATAATTCAAGAGAGTCATAATTAAGTGATTTAAGCAGATGGGCGGTGGATTTAATGTTATCCTCTCCATCATTGAATCCCGGCACCATAACCATCCGAAATTTCACATTAGCATTTCTATCGAGCAATTTTTTCAAGTTAGAATGGATTAATCTGCTGTCTTGGTTAGTATATTTTATATGAAGGTGATCATCTCCGACAACCTTCAAATCAACTAAATATAAATCAATATAAGGTTCTAATTTATTAATATGGTCCCAAGGAACGTGAAGGGATGTCTCAACTGCAATATGGATGTATTCCTCTTTCAATAATTTCAATAATCTAATCAGACACTCTGGATCTTGGAGAAATGGTTCACCTCCGCTCAATGTTACCCCGCCTCCACTCAGGATGTAATACTCTCTATCTCGTAGAATTAGATCTACTAGATCCTCAATAGTATAATTCTTTTCTGGGGGAACATCATCACGGAACGATTTCATTTCTGGATTTTGACACCAGACACATCTTAATCCGCACCCCTTAAAAAAGAGTGTTGTTCGAATCCCTGGTCCATCATAGACACAATTACGTTGGACTTTAAACGGTGTGAATGTTTGAGTTATCTGCATATTTTATTTCTTCCTTATACTATCCATTTTTCACTTATTTTAACATATATTTATTGGTTATGTCAATATTTATTATTTTCACCTTTATGCCATAGAAGTTAACCAAATAAAAAATAGGAGAAAGAAAAGGAAATTAAAATAACGACTTGAAATTTTATCACAGAATTCTGAAAGATTGTATCATCTCGTCGAAGTAAGGGATATATTCATCATGCTGCTCGCGCTTGGCGGTAAATGTTAATACATAAGCCAAATTTTTTTGTAATTGTCCATGTACATGTCCATTGCAACTTCAACTTACCTTGGATACCTTTTGCGGTCATTCTCCGGCTGTGATACCCTGCGAGGGTCGTGAAATCCATCGGTTTGAGAAGTTTGAATTTGGAAATCAACTGATTCATATCCCCTACCGTAAGATCGCTGTATTCTTTTAAGGTTATTTCTACACCACTTAAATCCTCAACGTGTATCATACATTTTCTCGAAAGGTATCTGTGTCGTCTTTAAGCGGAGAGATGATAGCACCTACAAAACCCATATGATTCTCTATAAATTCCCACCCCACGGGTAACTGATTTCCATGTGATAGGTGGGATTGGAATATTTTAATAGCTGCATGTGGCTATAGTAGAAATGAATCATTTAAATTTACCTAAATCACTAATATCTGAAATTATCATCCCCTTATTATTTTTGTAGAGCCCTTTTGAGATATAATCATTATTAGAAAATTCTCGTTCAAACATCCTTAGATTTTTTCACTTCCTCGTTTTATATGATATCTCTATTCCTTCATTATATGAACCACGCTAGAAAATAATGATTGCATCAAACGCAATTTTTTCCTTTATATAGGAAATAAGGAATTTTTTCTTTGTTATTGTTAGTCTTTTTTGGCATTTACATAACTTTTACGTAAAAAGGGAAGAATCTGTGGGACTAAATCTTTATTATGTATTGGAATTTGTACCCAGTCTCGCATCGTTCTGTTTCCCGCTCGAAATGGTCCCGTGTCGAATTCTTGAGAAATTCTGGGTTTTTCTTGTTTGGGGAATTTGGTAAGCACTATCCCGCTTGTAACCAAGAATCCAAACAGTTTGTCGTTCACCTTATAACAAGGGCATCCAAACATTTTTGTTGTAGAAATCCCCTCCCATTTAAGAACTTCTTCTTCGACTTTCATACGGATATTCTTCATCTGGTCTTCAGAATAATATTTCATGGGGATATAATTTTACTTCTTGATTTAGGTAGTTAAAATGATTATGAAAAAGATAGATTGATGAATTATTAAGTTTATGGATAGTTAATCTACATGAACTATTTCTTCAACTGATGGTCTAAAATCGTGGAAAAGATAATACATTTAGGATCTCCCTCCAATTTTTTGGTGAGAGGTTAAATTTGTTATTATCCATCCATGATGAAAAATATTATAATTAAATTGGTATAAACTTTTTTAAACCTATAATTAAAGAATAAAGGAAATAAAATATTGAGAAAATCAAAATAGAAATTAATTTTTTCGATCATTTTTATTCTTAACATTTCGTTCCTAGTTAGTATGTAGGATTGCTATGTTTAACTAAATCGACCTGCTATTAAACATTTATATTCAATTCCTACAATAATATAATCATCAACATAATTTATAATAAAGATATATAGATCAATGAGTGAAAATAGTGTTTTTATTACCGGAGCAGCAACGGGAATTGGAAAAGCCTTATCATTGAAGTTAGATCAAATAGGATGGCGTGTATTCGGAACTTATAACAGAACTCCACCAGATGATTTACTTAAAGCGGCATCATCTCGTCTTACTATGATGAAGTGTGATGTAGCAGATCCAAATGCTATTCTTGAAGCAGCAGAGAAAGTGAAAGGCGCATTAGGAGATACGGGATTAAGTTTGCTGATTAATAACGCAGCCATGACAGGCGCACCAGGTCCAGTTGAGACGGTAAATCTAGAAGCATTCCACTTCCTAATGGAGGTGAATTTTTGGGGGCCTATACGCATAGTCCAAACATTCCTTCCCCAACTTCGAAAACATGGAAATGCTAGAATCATCATTGTGACCTCTACTTCAGTCTATCTCACCATACCTCTTGGATGTACATATCCAGTGTCTAAAAGTGCTTTAGCAGCATTAACTCGTCACCTGCGAATGGAAATGGAACCGTTTGGAATTCAAGTGACTGCACTGGAACCGGGCGGAGTTAAAACAAAAATGACTGGATTTTCTAAAGGAGAAGAAGTTGCGTTATGGGAGTCAATCCCTCCCGATTTGCGTCCTTTATATCAAAAATATTTTTCTAATCCGGGTGATCAGCTTGAAGAAAATTTTAATTTGTGGCCTCCTTCGAAATTTGCGGATAAAGTGTATAAGAAAATAATTCAAGCGAACAAATGGAAACCGGTATACATTATAGGTCCCAGCGTTAAAATGCTGCCAATTATGCATCGGCTTTTATCTCGTAAAAGAATAGAAAAAATCTTCAAAAAATTATTTGGAGCAAAGTTCTAAGACTTTTCTAAAATAATAATCTAATAAATCTCTCATGTATTTGAACTATTTAAAACCAGATTCTAATATCATTAATCAAAAAGGGTAGGATTTGTCCACCCGATCGATTTTATTTGTTGAGAATTTAAAATTTAGAATTTTATTTTTCATGTGATGTACTATAACTTAATTACATATTTTTTTCATAAAAATCCCGATTGGAATATTTCTCATGTATTTTTTATACCAAACTACGGATCTTATCTTATGCATTTTTTGCATAATTCCTGAATTGTTATAAATATTTCTTTCGAGATCTTGCTACCGCATCTCCTCTATAAT
>SHMW01000083.1 GCA_008080735.1 Promethearchaeota archaeon | reverse complement strand
ATGTGATTAGAAAAATTAGTCCTGTCTATTTTCTTGAAGACAAATCATCGAATAAAGATCGCATTCTTTTAGCCCATTGTAGGGATGATCCTCAGATACCTTTTGAAAACCTAAAATCAATCCAAGAACACCTCAATCTACCGGATTCGAATGTAATTATTTATGATACGGGAGGTCATTCTTTTAAGAATCATCGAGAAGATCTTTTTCAGAAAACTTTAGAATTTTTAAAAACTTAGTTTTAAAGTAATCTATATTTAATTATTAGTACAAATTCTTATTTGTGAACTAAGATGAACAAATTTTTAATCGTAGGTCCCGCCTCTCAGATGCTTGGAGTCAAGATTGCTAAAAACCTAAATATACCCCATATAAACACAGAATTCAAAACATTTCCCGATGGCGAGAATTATTTACGGCTTAATCTTGAAGATGAAACCATTTTAGAAGGAAAAGAAATCATAATTGTACAATCTACTGGTCCAAGTGCGAGTAGAGACCAAAATTCCCGGCTATTTGAGTTATTTATGATAATAGACGCTGTAAAACGAATTGGAGTAGCAAAAATAATCATCGTTGTTCCATATCTCGCATATGCCAGACAGGATAAGATTTTTCGCCCGGGGGAATCGGAATTTGCAAGGGTTGTCCTGAGATTGATCAATTCAATGGAAATTGATGAGTTCTATGTAGTAGATATTCACAATCCGGATATTTTAGAGGAGTTAAGCTGTAAGACGGTAAACATTGATTCTATGAAAATTTTGGCAGATTATATAAAATCTTCCGGAGCGAAGGACATAGTAGTGGTCTCCCCAGATAAAGGTGCGGTAGAGAGATCGAAAGCCTTTGCGAAGCATTTTGGAGAAAACGTACCGGTTGATTTTTTTGAAAAAAAGAGAGATGTAAAGACAGGTGAAATCACAATGTCAGGACAATTGAGCTTAGAAAATAAAGACATTGTTATCGCGGATGATATTATCGCAACTGGAGGTACAATGTCAGAGGCAATTAAGATTTCAAAAGAAAGCGGTGCGAATAAAGTATATGCCGCAGCAACTCATGCCTTAATGCTTCAAAATGCTAAATATCGAATTTTAGCTGCGGGAGGGGATGAAATCATAGGTACTGATTCTATTGATAATGAGCTTAGCAAAGTTTCTTTGGCAGATGTAATTTGTGATTATTTAAAGTGAATTGACTCCATTTTCATTAATTATTTTTTTTACTATTTCCCTTGTCGATTTTCTTAGTGCCATTTTCGTAGAATTGTTTAAAATTTCATAATCTGCATTTTTAATAACTTTGTCAAGCCCAAAATTAAGTTCCCGATTTTCTCTTTTCCTAAGCTCTTTAATTGTATCTGGATCATCCTTTCTATCTCGTTTCTTAATTATTTTAAATCGTTTTTCGAGATTAGTCTTAATTGCAATAATTGGAAATTTCCAATATTTTCGAAATATTTTTACTTCTTCCCAAGAACGTAATCCATCTATAAAAAAAATTGAATTATTAGATTTTCTTATTTTTTCTATACAAATTTTCGCCAACACTCCCTTTCCTTCAACTTTCCTTAAGTTCTGTGCGATTTTTCCCAAATTTTCATCTGTTTCGGAAATATTTTTCTTTTTAGCTTCTTCCCGTACAATATCTCCCATATTTAATACGACACCCCAATCATCAATTGCTTTTATTGCGGTTGACTTACCAGAACCAGGCAATCCACAGAATCCTAAAACGATAAGATTTCGAGTTGGCATCCTTAAATCATATCCCTTTATTAGTAAGTAAAATATAATTTAGAGTATAATATTTGAAATTATTAAAATCATAATATATCTTGTATTATTCAAAAAATTATATTACTAATATTTACTAACTTATATTGGGAGTGAAATGCCAAATTTGGAAAACGACAAAGAAAAGAAAAAGACATCTTACTATGAACGATCATTAGATAGTCCAGTTTTGATGAAATTTCTTAAAAATAAAGAAGAAAAGAGCACTGTTTCCAAGAAAAATCTACTCCTTAAGTGGAAAGCCTATAAAAGGATTATAGGATACAGCTATAGATATGCTAATAATGATTTAAATGAAAATAAATGGAGAGAAGTCTATGGAATATTGATAGGCTCTATTGAAGATGATAAAGAAGTTATAAAGGATGCGGTCCCTATGGTTGTTGGTGATCGTGCAGGGGTTAAATATGAAAGCCAACAATATGTGGATATGGCACAAATAGATGCTTCAACTTATGAGCGAGCAATTAGAGACAAAAAGAATGATTTTATTATTGGCTGGTGGCATACTCATCCTGGTTTTGGCTTTTTTCTCTCTCCGATTGATTGTTTAACACAGCTGGGTTATCAGATTCCTAATCCGAACGCTTTAGCGCTTGTGTTTGATCATACAAAAAAAAAAGGTAAATCCCTCGGGATTGCGGCTATTAATCTAAGAAATCCCGAGATCGGAGTACGCTCAGCTTATGATCTGCTTGAGTTAAATTATGAATTAGATGTAAAGGAGATGATCAAGCGGAGTGAAAGAATAATTGAGAAGACGAAAAAGATTTTTGATAAAGTTGAAGAACATCTAAATTATTGTCGAGATATAATTGGAAAAAAAGCACTTCAAAAATTGCACAATAATTTTGGGCTTATTTCCGGCTTTAAATATGATTTTGCGAAATTTAATAATCGAGAAAATTTATATATATGGGAAAACGAATCGAATGGGGATAGAGAAGAGAATATCCCAGAATTTCGAAAAATGATAGAATCACAGCTTGAGGATTATAAAGCAAAACTATTAAAACTTAGACAGCAAGAAGAAATTGAACAATTTGAAAAACAAAAAGAAAAATTCAGAAAGAAAATCTTAAAACAATTAGAAGAACCTCAAGAATTCTTAAACACAATTTTAGAGGATTTTAAAGAGCAACTCAAAATAATTTTCCCTTATTTTGATTTTCTTGATACCAATGAAAGGAAAACTCTTGAATTCATTGATCAATCCATACATCAATACCATGATATCTTAGATTCACTTAAATCCCGAGCTTTATTCAACCTTAACAAGCAATAAGCTACAATCGAACGCAAAAGGAAATGAAAATCTGTAAAAACTCAATTTTAAATTGAATTAAACAATATATATATTTGAGACTCATTTTACTGTAAACTCAGACGATTGAAAACTAGGTCAAACTTACTTATGAATAATAATGTTATTAGAGTAAAAAAACGAAAAGATAAAGATCAAGCGATTAAAGATGCTATTTTTGCCTTTTCGGGTGGAGAAAGGTCTATTTTAATACAAGGAGAAGGTAAGGAAATCTCCACGGCGGTAGAAATTGCCGAAATATTAAAACAGAGGATGTATCCCTCCATCGAGATCTCTGATATTAGCCTGGGTAGTCGTCCTTATTATCAAAGAGGAAGAAAAAAACGTTATAATAAAAACGATTTTAAAAAAGATATTGTAAGTCAAATCGAAATAGAAATTTCCAAACGTATATAATTGAATCAATTATTAAAAACCGTGATAACCCATTGACATTTGAAGAACTGGGTCCTTTGCTTAAAGAGGAGCGCACTACAGCTACTTGTCATATATGCTCTAATTATATTTACAAACAGACATATTATGACGAAAATTCGAAGGACAAAAAAAAGACAGTGTTCGTATGTAAAAATTGCTTGGAGCAAAAAGAAAAATAGAATTGTATCACAGATATTGCATTTTTCCTTTTCATTCAGTTCATTTTATATATGCTTAATATCGTCAACTGTTCAAAAAAAATACAATTAATCAACTTAATCTAAGAGATTTTTAGTTCTGCTCCTTCTTTTTTGTTCTTTCCTCTAAATAACGTCCCCAATCGAACCCCATTATAAAAAACATAATAGTGATTGTGAATAACAACAAAATCGCTTCTGTAACAACATTTGTAAAATCATTTGCTTCTAACCCTCCAAAAATTAATCCAAGTTGGAATAATAACGGCCAAGTGCAGTAGAAGAAAGTGGTTATATTTTTCCCAAGCCATCCCGGAATTATACATTTCCAGAAAGGATATTTAATCATCCCAAGGGGGAGGAAGAGAATGTCATCAGGTAAAGGTGTTAACGCAAATAAAAACACATAAAGAGGTGTTCGCTTTTGATTTTTAAGAATAACTTTTCCAAATCCATCTATATTTTGAAGAACATCTGATCTTCGGCTCTCAGCGATCTTTTTTGCACCAAATCCGATAATATATCCTGTCAATTCCCCAAGTGCAGCTCCTAAGCCCCCAATTATTGCGATACCTGATATTTGAAGCCAGAATTCGGGATGAAAAGCTATCTCTCGTGCGGTAAATCCCAAATCACTCAATCTGAGGAAAATAGAATTTGATAAAGAAAATAACACAAAGGGAAACGGAATAGGAAATCCTACAGATGCAGAACCGAGAAAGCAAATTAGAAATGAAATAATTAAAGCCCAGTAATAAGTATCGCCCTCTGTGAGCCCCGCGACACTCTGTCTAATTTCAATGATAAACTCTTGGACTGGTGGTACAAATATGAAGAGAAACAAATAGAGAAACACTAACACATAAATAATTGCAAAGACTAAGGTTAATCTCTTTATGAACGCCATATTATTCAGCTCAATCTGTATCTCGTATAATTTTTGTGTTTAATCCATTTCGCGCTTTTAAGATTAGATCCAAATTTTCTTGGATCTCTCCAACTTTGTTCATTTTATTTGGAAAAACTTGGTCTTCTAATGCAAAAATCAATTCGTCAGTTTTTGGATTATATACAATATCTCCCTTTTCACTTTCCTTATTTGCGCGTTCGTTTAAGCCTTTATAAATTTCTACACCCGGTAAAGTCCAATATTTCTTAGATCCAAAACTAAATCGTCCTCGTAATACTAATGGGAGTTTGTCTAATATCGCATCGCTGGTAAGAGGAGAGAGATGTCTTATAATTTCACCTTTCAAGACGCCAATGCCAAAGAGCTGAATTTTAATTGGAATATCTGCTTGGGACATGTTAGTGATTTCTCGTGAAATATTTTTTTAGTCCTTAGAGATTTATAAAAAATATTATAATAAAAACATACGAGTTATTTTTTTTAAATGAATGTGTTTCAAAATTTACCCAGTTTTGATTAATTTCTTAATTCTGTCCTTTTTTTAGGTTATGATAAAAAGATTTAAATATTATATTTTGCATTTTTAATGTGGACAATAGAATATTTTCGCATTGGTTTGAGATCTACGTACAACCCATCAAAACAGCGTATTTTTATTAATTCGGGTGTAATTTTAAGCAGATTAATTGATTCATTTCTTCTCAGCAATTCTATGGTTTGAAAACATAGACCTTCATACATAATTTCTAATAACCATAACAATATGATTAATGCTTTTACATACAAGTGTATAATTTTGTTGGTTTCATAAGCGCACATTAACACTTTAAATTGATAGACCTAATAAGCGCATAAAAATAACTGGACACTGGCCTACAGAGTTATTTAGAGATTCAGGATTTTGGAGCGGTTTATTTCTGATTACAATTGCTTATCTTCATAATTGCTCTATCGAACTGCGTGGATATGAATTATTGAACCTATGAATTTAATCGTTAAAGAATAAATGAACCGAGCTCTGTTGGCTTCTATTGAATTATTATCGCCGTTCCATTGGAATTACCCTGGTAAAGCATGGTTTCAATGGAACCTATTGTCCACTTTATTTTTTTCTTAGTAGGTTTAAATCTTCTTCAGAGTCTATATCAATAAAATAAAATGGTCTTGGGAGTTTATGAATAAGAATATCTCCTCCTAACTCAGCATAATAATTCAGCCATTCTCTGATGGTTTTTCCTTGAAAATTTTCTATTGATTGATATATTTCTCGCATTAACCCAGAAGGGAACAATAATATGGGATAAAGTAGATTTATTGATTTCTCTATATTAATTTCTGAAGTACTTTTAACTTTAATTTTATCAAGGTAAACTTCATTATCGGATTTGGGTTTAATTGTAGGGAACTGAGGTTGGTTTTTAAAGGAATGTTTATTTATTGGATGAAAAAAGATAATGGGAGTATCAATCAAGGAATTTCTTTGTTGAGAGATGAATCTGATGAGGTAATTAAATAATTTATAGGTAAATATTGTATCTCCAGGGATTATAAGAAAAAGAGGGTAATTCTCGATTATATTTTCTGCTTTTTGAATAGAAAGAAAGGAATAGAATGGTCCCTTTTTGTATTCGCCTTTTGAATCAAATAGGGTTATATTAAGATCTTCAAACTTTAATGAGGATCTTAGATTTGAAATATATTTTTTAATTTGCTCTCCCAAATAGCCCGTTATAATTATTATATCTTTTATTGTTGAGGTTTGCAGAGAATTTAGAATATTATATAAAATTGGTTTACCATTCAACTTGTTACTAGTAATTAGGGGTTTAGGTTTAGATATTGTTTTTTCCCCAAAGCGCGTACCCTTCCCCGCACATAAAATAATCGCACATAATTCCTCTAATTGTTCATTCTTTTGTGGTGACAATGCTTCTCCCATCCTCGTCAATTACAATCGTGTGTTCAAACTGCGAAACAGGTTCAGCTGTTTTCTCAATTAATACGTTATATTTATCAATAATTCCTTTCCTAATAAAGATATTTAAAATACGGTCGATCTTGTTTTTGGGTATGAAACCTTCTCGGATTATCCATCGCGGAGAAAATGGTAAATGATTAAAATGTTGCTCAAATTTATTCATATAATTAAGGTGTTCATAGGAGATATTTTTCTTTTTCTTCTTTACAAATCGGAAAATATAGGCATCCTTTCCGTTCACGACCTTTCCGACCCCGGAGGTAGCAAACGGCTCGCATGCATATGCATCACCTGGTTTTAAGGTATAATTATGGCTTTTATCTTTGAAATTAGGAATAAAATTTCCTGCATGGAGATTATATTGTTCTAATTGATGTCCACCTAGATTCGTAATTGGTCTTAACCCGTATGAAATAATTTTATTCGCTATGGCATCTCCTAGTTCATACAACTTGACTCCCGGTTTGAATTTCTCGATCGCCGCATTTAATCCCTCTCGAGCCGCATTCACATACGTTTCTAATTTTGGATCTCCATCAATATTTATAGTTATAGCCGAATCCGAGATGTATCCGTTATAATGAGATCCCATATCAATCTTAAGTAAACCTTTTTCGGGAACAATAGTCTTATCATCGATAGATGGGCTATAATGAGCGGCAATCTCGTCTAAGGACATATTAATAGGAAATGATAATTCTGCTCCTTGATTACGTATTTCTTCTTCACATTTGTTTCCTATTTCCAAGAAAGACGCTCCAGGTTTGACGAGCTTTCTAGCTAACTGCTTAGCGGCAGCCAGAGCTTTTCCTGCTTTAATATAGCATTCGATTTTTTCATTCATAATATAGTAAAAAAAGGGGGGTTTTTTTCTTTTACAGTTTCCTATAAATTTGCATCTTATAGTTTAAAGGAAACACATAATACTTTATTTAGGGTGTCAGTCGATCCGGTGTCCTTGGAAACATCACGGCCTCGCGGATATCTTCTAACCCACAGATCATCGTAATCCATCGAGCAATTCCTAATCCCACACCAGCGTGAGGAGGCATTCCGTAGTCGAAAATCTTCAGATGGGATTCAAATGCTTCTGGATTCAATCCTTTATCTTCAAGTGCTTGTTCTAATTGTTTTCGATTATGGACTCTGGTGCCTCCCGAGGTCAATTCCAACCATCCTTTTTGTAAATCAAAGGATTCGCTGTATTTGGGGTTTTTGGAAGGCATTATATAGAATGGTTTAATTTCCATCGGCCAATGCGTAATATAATAATATCCTTGCAACTCTTCACCCAGTTTTCTATAAGCTTCCGTGGGGATATCTTCTCCGAATTCAAGAGGGATATTGAATTTAGAACTCACCATATCTATTATTTCTTCATATTTATAACGAGGGAAGGGGATCTCCGGTACGGTGGTTTCTTTTTCCATGTTTAAAAATTCTAACGCATTCATATTATATTCTCTCACATCCTTAATAACGTTGTGTATTAAGCCCTCTAATATTTTCAATACATCAGACATGTCTGCAAATGCCATTTCAATATCTAGCACAAATATTTCACATAAATGTCTGCGAGTATGACTCTTCTCCGCTCTAAAACAAGGACTCAACTCAAATACCCGTTCATACACGCCGCTTAACTGTTCCTTGTATAATTGAGCAGATTGAGTGAGGAATGCCTCTTTATCGAAATACATTATTGGAAATAGCTCCGTACCGCCTTCAGTAGCAGAGCCAATTATTTTTGGAGTAGTCATCTCAGTAAAATGTTCCGAAAACAGAAATTTCCGAATTGAGCGTAAGACTTGACCTCTAATTTCAAAAATGGCTTGATTTCGTAGACTCCTTAAATCTAAGGCTCGATTATCCAATCTTAGGTCTAACGCACTCACAGACTCCCCTGTCATATCAATAGGTAATTTTTCGGGGGTCTTGTTCAAGATTTTTAGTTCAGAGGGGATAATCTCAACACCTCCAGGAGCCTTCTTGAAGGCTTTTACTTTACCTTTTATCATAACACAATATTGATATCCTACTTCCGTTTTATCAAATATCTCATCCGAGACGACACCCTTCTTTAATGTGATTTGTCTTTCCCCATATTTATCTTGAAGATTTAAGAACTTTAAACCACCAAGGTCCCTATAATTACGGATCCATCCACCTACAATTACCTCTTCTCCCGCAATATCTGGATTCACATCCTTAGTATAGTGAGTTTTTCTCCAATCTCCTAATTCATCTGACATTTTCTCGTTGCATTTTTTACTTTAGCTAATTATTTTGTTAAATTGTTGATAAAATTAAATTTTTTGCCATTCATATTACAAATGAGATGGTCAAATTAAATTTTGAAAGGAATCTTAAATTAGAAGATCAAAATTCTGCAAAGCCCTCCAAAATCGCAAGTCTAAAAACCCCAGAAGAGATAATTTATCCTATGTTTGTTGAAGAATTTACATCCGATAAAAATATCATTAGATGGATTAAGGACCATTCTTTTACATTCCATGAAACTGATTGGCTAAATAAACTCATACTTGGAGAAAATAAATTGGTAATAAGCCAACTTTTAAAAGATTTAAAGGAAAAAATCGATCTTATTTATTTTGATCCCCCTTTTTTCACTCATAGTAATTATTATCATAAAATATTTATTGGAGAGCAGAAAAAAAGCATAAAAAGCTTAGCATATCAAGACAGATGGGAAGATGGATTAGATTCTTTTCTCAATTTTTTATATGAAAGAATCCAATTGATGAAAGATTTGTTATCTAATCAAGGATCCATTTATGTACACCTCGATTATAGAGTGAGTCATTATATTAAATTACTCATGGATGAGATTTTTGGAATAGAGAATTTCAGAAATGAAATCATCTGGCATTATCCTGCAGCTTCAGCTCGAACGAAACGATTTTATGTAAGGTCATATGATTCAATACTTTTCTATACAAAATCAGATGAATATATTTTTAATGATGATCCTCAAATCTATATGGACTATTCTAGTAGAGTCACGGACGCTTTAAAGAAAGATGAAAAGGGTTTGTATTATTATCGCGGTGGGAGCCATGATGGTATTAAACTCAGTCAAAAAGTATATGTGGAAAAAAAAGGGGTCTTTCCTCCAAGAGATGTATGGATTAACATACCTTATATACGAGCAAATACCCCCGAATACCAAGGTTTTTCGACCCAAAAACCCGAACGCCTGCTTAAACGCATTATATTAGCATCAAGCAATAAAGATAGCATAGTGGCAGATTTTTTTAGTGGATCAGGAACAACCATTGCCGTGGCTGAAAAATTGAAGCGAAAATGGATAGGTGTAGATCTGAATTGGCATTCCATCCATACCACTAGAAAACGGCTGTTAGATATTCCCCTGAGTAATGATCTCTATAATTGGGAAGAGTCATATAATGAGCTAGCTAGACCATTTGAAGTTATTAATTTTAAGGAAAATAAATTAGATAGACATATCTTAAGTGATTTCATTTCTCAAAACGGCCAAAATATACCAAGTACTATAGAGTCGGCCGGGAAAATCAAACTAAAAATCGATAAAAAAGAAGATAGAATCATCCTAAAAATGCGTAATTATGAGAATCCCTTCGGAAATAAATTAACTAAAAAATTAACAAAAAAAATCTCGGACTGGAAAAATTGGATCGATTATATTTCGGTAGGGATCGTGCAAAGGGACACTATCTTCATTCCTATCTGGTATGATTATCGAACACCTAAAAAGAGGGAAATAGAATTAGAAAAATCCCTTCATATAAATGATTCTCCAATTATTTCCCACAATCTATACTTAAAAATAGTTGATATATTGGGAATTGAGACTCTAAAAAAATTTGAAATTGGTTAGGTTATGTATTATTTCGTTTTATTAATTCCCGTAGTAACATTGTCGCATAGCATCCTTTATTCAGAGAAAACTCGATTTTAAGTTTTTTCTTACCCTTATATGACTCATCATCAGAAAACTCAATTAAGTCTAATCCTATTGGTTTTATGGTTTGTGCTCTAATTGAACCTTTCAAATCATATCTGTTTAGAAAATGAGAATCAAAAATTTCTTCGTTTAAATTCTCTTCTTCTTTAATTTCTTTAAAAATACTTTTCATCAAAGGAAATTCATTTAAATTAGTATCGAAACCTATTATGGGGGCAACGATCGTTGCTCTGTTTAGATCAATCGCTTGGTCTAGATATTTATCATAAGTATTTCCGTAGATATATCTAACATCCGTAACAATTCCATTAATATCATCTAATATTCCAATTACATCTCCCTCAACTGGTTCAAACAATGAATATCCTTTTTTCACTCTTAATGAAATCATTTTATTAAAAAGATAGGATTGAAATGCATTAATAATCAAATTTAACAGATCTTTATTTATTTTTTCAAAAGCTCCTTTATAATCTCCAGGATGTTGAATAACATGTGCAATTAACTTACATTCATAATTTAATCCTCTGGGAAATTTGCGAAATACTTTTCTGAGTTTATTAATATTTCCAAGTGCGTCACCTATTTTTTTTCTGATACGGGAGAGATTTGAACTTTCAGAAGAATAGGTTCTTGAAACAAATTCCCGAAATGCTTTTTCATAATCACCTTCAAGAAGAGCACGACCGATTAAATGAGAATTTGGTCGATATTTTCCAAATCGCTGTAAACCAAAATAATTTGGAAATCCATCTTTCCTTAGTTTTTCCAAGATAATTTCAATTCTATTCTCTAAATCCTTGGATTTTTGAATATTTCTGATGATTATAGTGAAATTATTACCCCGATTACTTCCAAGATTAACGGGCTTTTGAGTGGGGGTTATCGATCGAATAAAAATATCTCTTATATTTAAGTTTTTAAGCTTTTGAGTGTAATTTCCTTTTATGGAAACTTTTTGAACGCTAATTGAGCGTTTATCTTTTAGACCAGAATAGAAAATGTCATAGCGGGAGATTCCCAGTTCTTTACAAATTTTTTTGATTGCTTCAAAGGTATCGATATTGATCTTTACCAAATTAAAGGTGGTAAAATTATCTCTGTCGGGTAGATATGGGGGAGTCTCGTGATCCTCTTTAATTTCTAATATTTTTCCATTCTCTGTGACTTCTTTGACAATGAAATCTTTATGAGTGTCCTTATATATCCCCCCGATAGCATCATATTCTGAAGTGCTATATCTCTCTATTCCTACAAACTTTTCTATTTCAGACTCTCTATTGTTCTCAAACTCGACATCTAATTCCATAATTTTCTAATAATACTGACTTCGTTTGTTATAATAATTTTAGATCTCCCGTGATTTTATCTATTTCGCTGGATTGGGCGGGTCCAATTCCTAAAGCAGTAGTCGTACCAGGGTCTAACTGAGTTAATCCCGCATCATTGATTAAAACATTGGAAATTTTTGCTTGTTCAAGTTTTCTGTGAATTTTTTCTAACTCTTCTAAGGATTTCGCTTTCAGAATAATTTTTTTTTGCCCTGAGTTTATCCAACTCTTCCAAACAGCTCTTTGCGTTTGTCTTACTTTATTTGATGAACTCACACTCGCATGGCATGCCTGAGCACATTTTTTCCCCGTACTCATACCCAAATCGGTACGTATTAAAACAACTTGTTTGTATTCATCCACTAAGATTACCCAATATTTATAATAATCTTTTGAAAATAATTTTTGTTATTTCAATCCAATAGAAAAATGAAAAGTTCGGGGATTAATTAAGATTCTAAGCAAATCATTATAATTGGTAATAACATGATAAAATAAAAAATTTAAATAAACTCCACTCTTATAGATTGTCCGGTTAACTCCTTGACTAATTCTTCTAGTTCTTGTCTTGTAAAAAGAATTTTACTTTTATCTGCTTTTCTTATGACTGCCCGAAATTCTACATCGCCTGTGGCTAAAAAGATTTCGTTTAAAGAGATTAATTTTCCAGGTGCAATTAGACTTTCTAATGCTGATCGGGGTTTATCTGTTTTTTCAACCAAGATTATCTTATCAATTTCGTAAATATCCTTAATCCAATTAATTAAATCTTGACCGATTCGAATTTTATCACCCTTCCCTACTACTAGGATAACAACATCTTCGTAATCAATAGCTTTAAAAAAGGATACATTCTCTAAATATCCATATTTTTCTTTCTGTTCCATCTCGATAAGATCCTTTGCAAGATCCAATTCAAATGGAGTAATATCTCCTTCATCCAATTTCTCTTGGCATTTTACACATAAAAAACCGGACTTGACACATGTCTCGCAAGCAGGCAAAAACTTCATAATCTCAATCCTTAAAATAATTAGTTAGATTCCTATGATCCTAAATAGGATGTAATAATTCAACCCAAGTTAGCTATAGCTCTATTACATCGCACGTTATATTCCTTAGTAAACGCTCAGCGTTATCTGGATTTGTTTTGTAAGTATATAAGTATTTTTTTGTTCTCAATTTTAGCTTCACGCTATCTTTGACACGTTTAACTCTGCAGTGAATCGCACGCTCCGATAAATCCAGAAACGTATCCTCGTCTGTTATTTGTTTTGGCATTTTCATGCAATAATCGTTAGTTATTAAGGATCTATTATTTATGTAATTTTAATTTTATTATTATTCTCTGTAGATGTGATATATTACGGAAGAAAGAATATCATTAATTCCAACCCATATAAAATGATTCCCTCATTGAGAAAAAGTTAATTAGAGATCGATTGCCAAATTTCAAAACCAGAAATCTTCAACAAACCTAGTAGAAAATTTAATCGTTTAACATTTCCTCAAGAATTTTTGCCGCATCATTTACAAACTTGGGACATTTATTCATAAGGAGATTTTCTTGGGTTGCTTTATTTTTTCCTTCTTCTGTACTAAGGTTGCATCCAATTAATTCATCGCATTTGATCGATTCATTCATAGACTCAAATTTTTCGATAAAATCATTCACTATTTCATCAATATTTTCTTTCTTGCTATACTCGCTGGGTTTGGAATTGCCATATTTCAAGCCTAACACCATAATAGCACCGATAACTGCACCACATACATTTCCAGTACTCCGCACACCATCTCCAAATGGCGCCGCTAATTTTAGCACGGCATCGCGATCCATTCCGTATCTGACGCCATATACGGATACTATGGCTTGTGCAGGTCGAAATCCTTTCTTATATAAATACACAGCTTTCTCAACTTCACTCATAGTAATATTTCCCTTCTCTCTATTTTTTTCTCCTTGGAAATTTTTCAAATTCTCTCTTATAGAAATTCATTCTATAACCTACAATTGGTGTTGTTCTTTTTATTTTTTTCCGATACCAATTTCTAAATTTATAATAAAACCCTTCTAAATAAAATAGGTAATATGAGCTTTATGAGATTTCCACTATATTATCCTTGGAAAAAAAATGCTCTCAAATTGCAAACAAGAGATTTTAAATAATCCTAAATATTGGGATAATTTAGCGGAAAAATTATACTTTTAACAATTAATGAAAATTATTAGGTAATATGACCACTATAATCAATTTAATCCTAGCATATCTTATTTTAATACCATTTATCGTGATAAATCTTTTATTCTCAATTGGAAATTTTTTTCAAAATAAAATAGGTGAAGTTCTTTATAAACACGTGGATATTGAAAATGAACGAGAAAATCGTTATGAAACAGTACTTAAGACAATTAATATTTTAATTTGGATTGGTGCGGGATTTTTAGGCATTCTCTTCTTAGAAAATCTTGTATCTTTTGAAGCAATTTTTGTGTTTTTAGCATTTCGAAATGGGGCAACCCTAAGTAAACGTTTTGTCTTTGGATTGCATGATACAAGAATCATAAAAAAAACCTTTTCAAAAGATAGAATAACGAGGATTATATCCAAAATTATCATTATCTCCATAGTCCTGGAATTATCCTTTTTGCTGGCGTGGGGTGTAGTATACCAATCCATAGATGCTTATGTTAAAACGTTCTTTGGGATAGATGGAAATATGTTTGTCTTCATAATTTGGATGACAGGACTCATTTATGGGATTCTCTTTTCATTCATCCAGAGTAGGTTTTCTAATGATTTCTTATTGAAAGACGTAATCGGAATCGCCTTGTTAGTAGCAGGGGAATTATTTCGACAAAAATTAGACGATAAAACAGGATTTTTTAGAAGATTTTCTAAAAACTAGAATTTATACATAAGTCAAGTCAAAAATTTTATTTGATATGGAGGGTTTTTAATCATAATTTATAATGGTTTTAGTTTAGAAAATTGAAGAAACCAAATGAGAGGTTTAATAAAGAATGCCGTTAGATGACCCATTTAAAAAGAGAATTGCCCGCCACCATTTATTAATGAAAAGTGTTTGTAGAAAATGTGGCGCTTTGAATCCCGTCAAGGCGAGAAAATGCCGACGATGTCATAGTAAAGACTTACGCTTAAAAAAAAGAGAATTGCCAAAATAACTTATCTTGTTTTTTACGACCCGCAAACTCTCTTTTGAATTTTTCTAAGGATAAGATTTTTACAACTTAAGGCAATTAACTCTAAGAAAGAAAAGGTAAAGATTTGGACTCAATCTTCTTGGGAAAAAAACCTGCCAAAGATCTCTCCAAATACTTTAACGGTGAGAAAAATTTCCATCTGCTCCTCCTTAAATTTATGATTTTTTGCGCCCAGTTTATCATAATTTTCGGATTGAGTCTCCTCTTGAATTTCGATTGTTATCTTATACCACCCACATTTTAATATAAAATTAGGTATTTAAAGATAATCACTTAAATCTATTTAAATAAAAAGACTGTGGTTATTAATGGTGAAATATAAAGAATGGTCTATTTAAGTTTTAATATGTATTTTATCCTTCAGTATTTATAAGAACGATATATCTAAATAATACCTACAACAATTGTAATACCTATTGAAATCAGGTTAAAAACTATGAAACCAGAAATCTATTATTTCTCAGGAACGGGAAATACTCTCTTTCTCGCCCGAACCATTGCCCAAAAGATAAACGCACACCTTATTCCGATTAATACTTTATTGGATAAGAAACGGATAGAGTTATCCCCGGATGTGGTGGGAATCATCTATCCTGTATATTATATGGATTTACCCGTTATTGTTAAGCAGTTTGCGCAAAAATTGGATAATCTGGAAGATAAATACATATTTGCTGTCGCCAATTATGGGGGAGGGATTGGAATATCAATAGTCACTCTAAAAGAACTTCTTAAGTCCCGAGGTGGGACCTTATCAGCTTGGTTTGGACTACATATGCCGCAAAATGCGTTCTATAAAGCCTTCGAAAACAAAAAGAAAGTGCTGGAAAATAGTCGAAATAAACTTGAGAAGGTATGTAAAAGGGTCTCTCAAAAAAAGCACGGATGGCGTTTATCCGACTATATTCTCTACTTACTTCTATTGCCCATTAGCAAACTCTTTAGCCCTCTATTTGAGACACAATTAGCGGACAGTTTAGATGCTTCCCCTGATCTTTCTATGGAAGAGCTGATCTATAGGGCGGATTATACGTTTCAAACCAATGAAAAGTGTACGGGGTGCGGAATCTGTGCGAAGGTATGCCCCGTCGACAATATTGAAATGAAGCATAATGTACCTGTGTGGCTACATCATTGCGAAAATTGCCTTGCGTGTTATAACTGGTGCCCTAATAAAGCGATCGAAAACGAGATTGCCCAAAAAGGATATTATTATCATCATCCCGAGATTAAGGTTTCCGATATGATTCTCTGAATGACTAAGCAACATAATATTTGAGCCCCCCTCTCTATAAGGTAATTTTTTCATTTCTTATTTTTTATTTAAATAATATCAGCTTTTCGGTGGATTTAAAAGCTAAAATTAAAAACCTAAATTGAATAAAGATGGAAAAACAAAAGTTTAAGATTCGCTTGATCGATAAAGAAGATTTCCATAACCTATCGGGAGATGATTTATACACCCGCACCGTTCATGAATTCTTTAGAGACACAGAGGAATATGGCAAGATGAGCTGGTATGTGGAATATTATGCATATGAAGATTATCGCGAAGAATTATGTGATCCCGAGGAAATATTAATCATGGATGAACAAGTAGATTTTATTATAAATTATCCATTATCCGTAGATGTCCAAATTACATTCAATAATAAAGCTGGATTTCGCAGAATTGATATCGTGCGGTGTCTCTATGAAGTTTATAAATATATTTATGACGAAGAAACTAAAGCTGTCGGAGATCCCGGTACCTATGAACGACTATATAATCGCCGACAATCGTATGGGCCATATGGAATTTGGGGGCACTATATGAACGATCTCCGCTTGGAAGGAATGATATACTTTCCGGATAAGAAGCAGGTGCAATTTCTCATCGGTTCGTAATGTACGATACGCAGAGATTCAATAATTATTGTTCGTAATGATTGCATCTGCATGAATTAGTTCAATTAATTGTTACGAGTAAATTGCCTTCAATCAAACATTTTTAAGCGTTTTATCCCCTTTTTAAAAATTTAAAATCGAAAATTTTTTTAATTTTTTTGATTTAGAGATCATTAAATATCTTTAATAGAATTCTTTAATTACAATAATATAACAGAATTAAAACAAAAACAAATCTTAACGAGATGAACTAAATATGTGTGCTCAACTTGGAGGTCAACCGATCTTCATAATGAAAGAAGGCACTGAACGTACCCGTGGAAAGGACGCGATGGAAAATAATATTGCTGCGGCAAAAGTGATCGCAGAAGCAGTACGCACGTCCTTAGGCCCCCGTGGTATGGACAAAATGCTAGTAGACCAATTCGGCGATGTCGTCATTACGAACGATGGTGCGACCATCTTAAAAGAGATTGATGTCCAGCATCCCGCAGCCAAGATGATGGTTGAGGTTGCCAAGACACAAGACTCTGAAGTTGGAGATGGAACCACTACAAGCGTTATTCTTGCCGGTGAATTCTTAAAACGAGCCGAAAAATTGCTCGAACAAAAGATTCACCCCACAGTTATTACTGAAGGATTCAGAAAAGCTGCGGATAAAGCAATCGAAGTGTTAAATAACATGTCAATTAAAAGCGGTATTGATGATTACGATGGACTCAAAAATGCGGCTATGACATGCATGTCATCCAAGATTGTATCCGAAAGCAAGGATATGCTCGCTGATTTAACGATTGAAGCTATCAAAGCGATCGCTGAGCAAGATGAGGAAGGAAAATGGGTCGCCGATATTGACAAAGTCCAGATTCAAAAGAAAGAAGGCGAAATGATTGATGATACAAAATTAATTAAAGGTATCATCTTGGATAAAGAAGTTGTCAATCCTGGCATGCCAAAATCCGTCAGCGACGCAAAGATTCTCCTATTACAATCCGCAATCGAAATCGAAAAAACCGAGTTCGACAGCAAGCTCCAAATTACCAGTCCGGAACAAATGCAAGCATATCTGGATGAAGAAGAAAAGATGCTCAGAAACATGGTGACAAAAATTAAGAACGCGGGCGCTAATGTCGTCATCTGCCAAAAAGGCATTGATGATATGGCTCAACATTTCTTAGCGAAAGAAGGCATCATGGCAGTACGACGTGTTAAGAAATCTGACATCGAAAAACTTGCGAGCGCAACTGGCGGAACCATCTTTAACGACCTTGATGATGTCACCGCAGAACAATTAGGAAATGCAGGAAAAGTAGAAGAGCGAAAGGTTATGGGCGACTCTTGGATATTTATCGAAGAATGTGCCGACCCAAAATCCGTCGTGATTCTGATTCGAGGCGGAACTGATCTGATTGTCGATGAGGTTGACAGAGCGATTCACGATGCACTCTGCGTTGTTCGAGACATTGTCGAAGACCAAAAGATCGTGGGTGGCGGTGGAGCTCCTGAACTGGAAACTGCTATCCAATTACGGGAATATGCATCAACTTTAGGCGGGCGTGAGCAGTTAGCAGTCGAGATTTTTGCTGACAGCCTTGATATCGTTCCTAAAACCTTGTCCGAAAACGCTGGTTTGGATCAAATTGATATTCTCATGAAATTGCGGGCGTCTCATCAAAAAGGAAATAAATTTGCTGGATTTGATCTCGAGTCTGGTGAGGTTGTTGAGAATATGATGAACATTGGCGTTGTAGAACCAACCGCAGTTAAGGTTCAAGCCATTAAAAGCGCGACAGAAGCTTGTTCAATGATTCTACGCATCGATGACGTAATCGCTGGGGCGAAATCTGATATGCCACCAGGCGGTCCAGGAGGAATGCCTCCAGGAGGTATGGGTGGCGGTATGGGAGGCATGGGCGGTATGGGAGGCATGGGTGGTATGCCCCCGGGTATGATGTAAGCCTCTTTAATTTTTTTCTATTTTTTATTTTTCTCTTTTATTAATATTTATAATTTTCTCATAAATATTAAAATACACATATTTCAGTTAATGATATTATAG
>SHMW01000082.1 GCA_008080735.1 Promethearchaeota archaeon | reverse complement strand
CATAGTATGAAGCCATAATAGGAACCCAAGAAAGATCCTTAAGTATAATATACACTTATTATCATTAAAAAAAATAAATATAATTTCCCAAAATACTGATTTTGAACGAAAATCAAAAAATAAAATTGCTCTCAAAAACTTAAATAATAGTAACAAATAATCAATTTTATCTTCAACCAAGAATGTTTTATTATCTAAAAATAAACTTTCATAAAACCAAGTTATTTATTATTCAAAACTTTACCAAAAAAGATATAGAATAAACCCATCTTAGAGAAACATGGAAATAGTATCCACGCTGAATATCCCATGAAAACTATACTCCCCTTTCGGCATGAGAATGAGCCAACCCCATTGGAACAAGTCCATCCTTTAGTTCGATTTATATTACCATTCATCATAATAATTCCGATATTGGTTCTCAAGGACCTATTTCTCATAATTACCATTATCTTTTTTTTTATTTTCTTGATACCAATTTGTCGATTACCATTCAAACGAATCCTTTCAAGGGTTAAACTTATACTTCCATTAATTATTATACTGGTAATTTTTCTTCCATTATATATTGGGAATACGCTGTTATATACGATAAATATAGGGATTCAGATAGCCATCTATCAAGAAGGTCTCGAGCTCGCAATTTTACTCTTTTTGAGAATATTTGCATCCATTTTCGGATTTATGGCGTTCTTTTCCTCATTAAGTTATTCGGAATTTATTGAAGCGTTAACCAAAGCGCGATTACCTTCGATGTTTGTGGGGAGTTTAATTATTTTGCTCCATTACATTCCCATCTTGGCGACGAGTAATCGTAAAATCCTTGAAGCTCAAGAACTTAGGGGCAAAAAAGTGACTTCATATTGGCAAAAATTGAAAGCTCACGCATTTATTATGGGAAAAAGCATAGTGATGAATATGGAACGAAGTGAGAAGTTATATGAGAGTCTAAAATTACGGGGATTTTCGGGTAAGATTACTTTCGCTCCAAGAGGAGTAAAAGTGTTCGATATTATAATTCTTATTGGATTCATTCTAATGATGATTCTGCTTATTATATTTATTGATTTACAAAATATATACATAGGGGTCTTAAAATTATTTACTCCGTAGAAATAGAGGATCTGAATTTTTCCTATGAGTCTGGATTTTCATTGGATAATGTTTCACTCAAAATAGAACAAAATTCTATTTATGCCTTGATCGGGAACAACGGGTCGGGAAAGACAACATTACTTCGATTATTGGTGGGCTTATTGAAGCCCGATTCTGGCAGTATAAAAATATTTGGGGAGAAACAGAACAGAAAAAAGGAGGATTTATGGAGGATACGTCAGAGGATTGGGTTTCTCTTTCAAAATCCCGATGATCAATTATTTGCACCTGCAGTCGGAGAGGATGTGAGCTTCGGAGCGCGTAATCTAAAACTTCCCGAGGAAGAGGTTAAAAAACGTGTTGATTGGGCTCTCAAATCAGTGGATCTAATAGACTATAGGAACAAATCTCCGTTTAATCTTTCTTGGGGACAGAAGAAGAGGGCATGCTTGGCAGGACTTTTAGTTTTAAAACCTGATTTATTGATCTTGGATGAGCCGTTCGCGAATTTAGATTTCAAATCGATTAAAAACCATTTGGAGATAATCGAAGCTCTCAGAAAAGAGAATGAGATGACAATCCTTTTTACGACGCATAATCTCTTTTTCGTGGAAGAGTGGGCGGATAAGATGCTCGTGTTAGCCAATGGTGGTGCTATATTTGAAGGAATTCCTAAAGATGGATTAGCCTCAGAAAAAGTTGAGGACTTGATAGGCTCTTATAATAAAATTAGAGAATTGATTCGGAAAAATCGAGTTTAAGATCTTTTAGTTAGTTATATTCCGATTAAAGCTTTCACTTATCAATAATTATTTATTTACTTACTCTATTTTTAGATTATAATACGATTTAATTAGGCAGATGTTTCTTGTATTGACACATTTCCATGGAGTTAAAGGTCCCGTCATTTTTCTAAATTATCCAGAGAATATTCCCTCCTCAGTGCGAAATAAAGTGTTGAGATTCTTCGATCTCGATATTGAAGAAGAATTTTTTGAAATTGTTTTAATTAATCAGGGACAACGTATTGTCAATTTGTATTTTGAAATCCCCTCAGAATGGGCTCGAGGTGGAGTTGAAATGGCTATGATTTCTGTGGTTATGAAAACTGAATATGATAGCAGTCTAATTTACGATTTCCTGAAAGATATAGTCGAAGAAATCATTTTAACTGATAACGTTTTTAAATCCTTTTATAAGTTTGACGACTTCCACTATAATGACATCGAAATTGACTTAAATTACGAAATTCTCAAAAAAATCTTAAGAAGGTCTTTGGAACGATTTATCGAAAAATTAACAGGAAAAAACATAAAATAAGTTGTAGTATGATATCAAAATCTTGAAATCACATACTTAAAAGTTCCATCATCAATGACCCACGATCGAAGAAATTGATCTTTCTCTTTTTGCTCCCATAGATTATCTATGTTATTAATTCCTTTAATAAGCTTTTCCACGAGCTCTCTCCCATGGGGAAAACTGCCATGAGCAGGATATAGACTCTTCACTTTTCCATCATCGAATAATTGGAGAATATGATCTAAGCTTGTAAGTACTGTATTCAAAAGCTTTTTTTTCGGAAGGAATACGGAACCATAATGCATCAAATCTCCGGGAAACAACTCCCCTCTGTGAGTTAGAATTGAAATAGACCCCGGTGAGTGCCCAGGAGTATGAAGCACTTCTACAGCGAGATTGCCTAAATCAAATTCATCCCCTTCCTCAACTTTAACAACTTTAGCGGAAGGACTGAGTATATAGTCCATGGGCTCATAATTCTTTGCTATCTCTTCCGGAGAATCCCTAAGATTGGAAATATTAACAGGGTTTTTAATAAAGCCCGCTTCATTTTTGTGGATATAAACTCTCTCAAACTCATGATTGTTTCCTATATGATCCCAGTGACCGTGAGTATTTATCACAAGCAAATCTCGAGTATCAATAAATTCTTTTACAACGGGCTTGAGAGGCACTACCCCACTACCTGTATCAATTAATAATGCTTTGGACTCCCCGAGAAGAAGGAATATATTCGTGTTGTGGGTATAGAAGCGAGGATCGACTTTCTCAAGCCTCTCTTGAATCGCTATTATATGATCCTCTTCCTTCTTTATCTCAAACCAATCATCTGGAATATTCATTATCATTATATTATTTTAAACGCATTAAAATTTTTACCTATCGATCGCCCAATGCCCCTAAAAATTCATTCTAAATACAAAAAAAGTCCATTTTTACAAAATTAGAATTAAATTTTTAATCCCGGAATAATATATCTTAAATGGGAAAACGCTGAAGGAATACATGCTTAGTCGAGGGCATATATGACAAACAGATGAGTATATGTGCAAAAACGAGCAGACATCCCGAGTTTAGTAATCAGTAAATCTACCAATCCTGGCCAAAATGGGCTCTTTACCTAGCTATGGTGAATACCAATGCGATGAGGTGTGAGTCAGTTACCCAGACAGGATACATGATTATGTCCCAACCCAAATGCCTAACACGAGAGAACATTTTTGATGTTATGGGACAAACCTCCCCTAAGATGAGAAAAATGTGTTAGTGTTTTAGGCGACATATCTACTAATTTCTAATTCTTAAGCTCAATTTAGCATTGCGTCTTTAGCTTTATTTCTACAAGCTTTGCTTGAGCAATAAATCTTGAAAATAAAATCTATTCTCTCTAAATTCAACTTTTCCAGATTTAAAGGAGATAGGTTTCTTAAAGATGGGACCATCATACACAAATGAATGAAACTCTCCGTTTTCTCCGCAAGGATCAGCCATTTCTGGTAAATCTGATAAAAATTTACGACTATATTGTCTCCCAACGAACGATTTATCAAGAAATTCTGAATCAACACACGTTATAACGGCTTTAAAACCTAAACCTATAAATGTATGAGCTAACCCCCTCGTGGAAATCCCCCATAAGGGAAAGATAGCTTCCATCCCAACTTGAGAGAGATTTTCCTCTCGATATTTTCTTATATCCTCTAAAAAAATATCTCCAAAAACCACGCCCTTAATTCCCTGCGCTTTCAGCTCCATCATTCGCTTTTCCATAATCCGTTTATATATTTCATTGGAACACTCGGTTGGAATATACACTAACTCAAGAGGAAGATCTAACGCTTTCGACTGCGCTTCCAGCAATTCCTTTCGCACTCCATGCATACTGATTCTTTCATATGCTTCTGTAATAGTTGTTAGAAGGGAAGATACTTCAAGCTCATCGTTTTTTAGGACATTATATAATGCTATGACAGAGTCCTTTCCTCCGCTCCAGGACATAATCACTTTCATTCATAATTACCTTTTCAAGAAAAATGCTATAAATAATATGGACTAGCTAAATAAGAATGTAATTTAAATATTATAGAATTTTTGACTTAAGAGATGAACATATGAAATATAAAAACAGAATCAAAGCATGCTTATTGTATCTGAATTGAAGAGTTCTTTTAATTCTTCATTTATTGCGTCTTGGTCACTTTCAAGGTAGCGATCTAATATTTTTCCTAATTTAGGGGCCCATTTTTTCATCACCGCTCTAACAAAGCCGATATTAACATTTTTATCAGATGCTAAACAGAGTACTCCTTTTCCAACTTTCATCGAAAATAACATTCCTTTTCCATATTCGGTGATTTGAAGGTCAATCTTTCCGTAATTAAGAATCTGCCCCTGTTCCTCTCCAGCCATAAATACCGCACCCCCAATAGCACCAATTTTTTCCACTGAAATCTCATCATCCGCCAGCTTAAACTTGGATTGACTCATAATCGTAATACCGGTGTCATCAATAATGATGGCATATCTTAATCCCGCGGTGCTATTAATAATAGCATTTAGGATCTTTTTTAACATCCGTTCATCTTCAGAATAATTCATGGGTGCTTTCTTAGGAAGTTTTTTTATTATTTTTTTATCCTACTACTTATATATGTTAGTTTGAGTATAAAAACTAAATTTTTGTGTTAATAATTAATCTTAACCCAGTGACTAAGTAATCAATCTATGATACAAATATTGATATGGATATAAAAAATTTCCTCATTTTTTGATTGTTCTAATAGTCGATACGCAATTTGGTTTTTTTAAGTAAGATAATTGCTGTTTCTTTAAAACTTCTCATATTATAAATTAAAAAAGCATCTGCCGTTGGACTATTCGTTTCAAATTCTTAAATCCATTCAAATAATTTTTTGGTTTATTTAATAGCAGTAATAATCTGACTGATTTATCCTCATTAAGCGCAACTTTTACCTTGATATAATTTGAATTCTCCAGGAAACCTTTATTTCGTGTTATAGCCTCTAAAGCCAAGATATTTTCTTGATATTGGAATCCTTTTGGGATTTTTGAACCAATTGGTAAGCCATCTGAGTCAGATATCACAGCTGCGACAAAATTTGGAAAATTATGCTCAACATCATCCAAAAAATGGCAAATTTGTGTTGAATTAATCACATCTTTCATTTTTTAAGCTCTACCTTTGCAAATTGTTTTTAAGATATCAGAAAAAAAGAATCATAATAAATCAGAATAATATGAAGATGTAATGATAAGAATATCAGCATTAGATCTGATCTCCTGATTTTAAATACAAGACGATTATACAACAATAAAAAAAGAAGGAGAATTTATTGATATTTAGAGGTTTAAATTCAGATACTCCACTAATTCGGAGAATCTATTCCGTACCGTGACTTCCGTCACCTGTGAAATACGGGCAATCTTTCTTTGGGTCCTCTTCTCTTTTGTAATAAGAGTAGAGGCATAAATAGCTGCTGCACATACCCCAGTTGGGCCGCGACCTGAAGTTAATCCGCGATCTTGTGCCATTTTAATAATCTTCTTAGCGATCTTCTGGCATTTTGTGGATAATCCCAATTCTGAGATAAAACGAGTTAAGAAGTCTGAGGCGATAGTGGGATTTAAATTCATATGAAGCTCATTAGAGATGAAGCGAAAAGAACGCCCTATTTCTTTTTTATCCACTCTGGCAATGTCAGCAATTTCATTTAATGTTCTGGGAACCTTATACATCCGACATGCCGCGTACAAACTTGCCGCCGCTACTCCTTCGATACTTCTTCCTCGAATGAGATGTTTTTCCACAGCATCACGATAAATTTTCGCAGAACATTCTCTTAAATTTTTTGGTAAATCCAAATTTGAGGCCATTCGATCAAGTTCGCTCAAGGCAAAGGTTAAATTCCGTTCTGTTGCATCGCTAACCCGGATTCGACTCTGCCATTTACGTAGGCGATAAATCTGTCCACGTAATTTTGCAGGAATTTCCCTTCCATAGAAATCCTTATTCTTCCAATCGATCATCGTGGACAATCCCTTGTCGTGGATCATATATGTCATCGGAGCACCCGTTCGCGTCCGCTTTTTCCTCTGATCCGCATCAAAGGCTCTCCATTCTGGCCCTCTATCGATATAATTTTCTGAATGAACCAACCCGCAGCTCTCACATACTAATAAACCTCTATTCTCATCAAAAAAGATATTCTCTCCACATTCAGTACAGGTATTTTTCTCAATGATGAGATTTTCTGATGAAGCTTTTTGTTTTATTCTTTCCACCGAACACACCTTTTTTTAAAAAAATACATTAACTAACCTATAAGAATCTAAAAACCATCAAGCTACCTTAACATAAAACTTATTATTTTTCCCAATTTCTATATTGGGTTCAGGTTTGATTGAAATAAAGGGATTTGAGTGTGGACCGAAGATATCGAGAATAAATCCGATCTTCTCATATTCTTCATTAAAGATTGGTTTTTTAATTATAGCTTCAAGCTTTTTATTCCATTTGGTTGCCCGGAAAATGGCGTGGTTTTTTGCAGAAAATCCCAAGTGAAATAAGTTTAATTTGTACCAATTCATAGGTTAAGACCGTGATGACTGATTTTTAGATTGTGAAATTCTTACAGAGAGCATCAGATAAGTTAAATTACTTTAATATTACTTACGTATTTAAACTTTTAGTTTGTTGGAGGAAACCGAAGCAATTGATAGCGAAAAGAGAAAAGCTACTGAGAGCAAACTACATAATTAACAAAATCATAAATTGAATGTAAAAAAATACATAACTAAATGATCAAAAAAGAAAATTAATCAAACTATAGATGGTCTTTTTGCAAATTATATCGTGAATAACAAATACAATCATACTCGATCTCGTTTAAAATTTCTAAGTCTTGGGAAAGAATAAACTGGGACAAAATTTCTCTCATTTTTTCATTACATTCTTTTCTTAAACAGTTGTGAATGCCCCTCTTGGTGCCGGCTCCCGAAGGATCACATAAAATACGTGTTTTTTGTAACGTTGACGAATTCAGAGCTTTTTTAAAACACTCAAATAAAGAATAATACCACGGAGGGCGATAGCGGTTTTGATACCATAAATATTCGACAAATGAATTCTTTTGTACATTGCACGGATTAATGGAAATGGATTCAATGCCTAGATCTATTAAAGTTTTTATCGAATGTATACAATCGTCGATAGAAGCTTGCTCGTTAAGAAAGGGGGGTTTAAAGAGAAGATATGCCTTAATTCCCACATCATTAAGATCACAAAGTTCCTTAGTGCTTAGGAAGTCCTCAAATGTTAGTCCTTTATTGATATATTTATTTCTAATATGGTCATCAACAGATTCTAAACCAATTCCAATCTCAATACATATATCTGGGAGATATTTCTTCATCTCCATAAGGTTATCTTCGGTAATGAATTCAATTCTCGATTCCACGATGAATTCCGTGATTTGCGGAATCTCTGCCACTTTTTTATATATATGTTCTCTTGTCTGTTTATTTATTTCAGAATCATCAAAAAAGCTCCCCGAATTAAAAATTTTTAGTACATAATCGTTGCTATCTTCTCTTATTTCTGTGATTTTATTTTGAACTGCATAATCAAATTGATGAATAATTTGCTCGGATGGAACATTTTGAATATTTGCATCTTCGATATACCCACACATCGAACATCCGCCATGTTCCAAGGCCCAATAACATCCCTTAGTCCTTAAAATGATAGTTAACTCTTTTCCAACCTTATCTAAAAGACGTTCTTGTTTGGTCCAGAATGCCAGGGGTTTGCCTAATTTGTCATCTGAATAGGGGGTTCTATTCTTTAAGGTGTGTTTTCGCAGTCCTTCGATTTCCTCAGCTAAACACTCATATTTCTGTTTATTTTCATCTAGTTTCATAGATTTTTACTACCTTTCCTGATGTTGAATTTTGAATAAACCGTGAGCTTGTAATCATATCTCCCATCGCTATAATGGATTCTTTCTTTTGGTCGAATATACATACATTTTGATCTGGTAAGAGATTTGGAGCATAATTTTTGATACCTGGCATAAATAAGGTATTTCCTTTTAATACTGTACCATCAAATATAATAAAATTAGAAAAATCCGGGAGATATGCAATTCTTTCTGCTCCCTTTATGGATAATCTTATCTTTCCCGTGGAAAATTTAAACGTTCCTAGTTGGTCTCCATTGCTTTTATTTTCCAAATAAAACCGAGTATTTCTATGATCTCTCTTATATCGTACATTTTCTGAGATTAATTTTTCTCCAAACCCCATTCCAAACTGATAATCAATTATTTTTGAAAATTTTCTACGCCATGATTTTGTAAGTTTATTATCTGAAGAAATGTTCATTTTGGGTTTAAATTCTGAAATATTATTCTGTAGATTATTTTCTAACTTTTTGAGCGCATCGTCCGAAGTGAGATGATCGTCCACGTTGGAGAAGATTAACTGGTTCTTAACAGATTTTTCCGCTTCTTTTGCAATATCTAAATACCCTCCATCAAGATGACAGATTACAGGAATATCTTTATCAAATTTATTTAATAGAGCAGATAACATATTCGCAGCGATTTCTATCTCTTCCGTATTCCAATCTCCCGTTACTGATATCTCATATGAATTAACTGGATATATATTTTCTAATTGTCGCGGGATAGCCCCCAAAGGGGAAGTAAGAATGATTTCTTGAAAAGAAGGAAATTCAGAAAATTGCCGAATGATGTCATAAAATTTTTGATGAGATCTTGATTGAGAATAGGGTTTTTTTGCTGAACAGGGTAATAAGATAATGAGTTTCGTCCATGGTTCGGGCGTAAAAGTGTTTAACACATTTCTTCTGAAATACTCAAAATCGGGTCTATTGTACGATATAGGACCTAAACAAGTTATTTCCCTATTTTTTTGAATCATTTTTGAATGGTATTTGAGTTGTTCAAAATAATTCTTATCGCATATTTTCAACAAAGATTTAAAATTCAGCTCGTTTAAAGATGATTTTTCGACGAGAGCTCGGAAATCCTCCGTATGTAGATATTGAATTGTTTTATTCATATAATTGCGAGCAACAATGAAATTATGATAACATAATAAATCTATTTTATCCGCAGAATATTTTTCTTCCAATAATCCTTTTAGTCTATTTTGGCAAGATAAACAATTACACGGAAGATATCTTACTTTATATGCGGGGATAAGATTATCTATCGTATCATAAAAGCTTTCTGCGGATAAATGAGTGAGATATGAACTATTGATTAAATCAAAGCCCAGATATACAATAATAGGGATATATTTCGTCAAAACCCGTCCTGATGCCATTAGAACAAGATTGTTATCTAATTCGTCTTTTAATTTTATTATCGCTTCTAATTTATTACGAAAAAACCTAAGATTATCAAAAATATCAAGGAAATTTAGCAACTTTATGTTGTTATGCTTTTGTATCAATACTTTATACCGTTCTAAAACTTCATAATAATCAAAAAAACGAATGGATAAACCAAAATTAATGGCTGGATGGTTTTTAAGTATGTTATCCAATTTATTTAGGTAATAAACCAATTCTTTTTCCGCAAATTCAAAATTTACGGTGGTTGTCGGGATTGAAAATGGTAGGATTGGTACTACCTTATTCTTTTCGATAAGGTCCTTCTTTTTTTCTAATATTTCTGTAAACCGCTGAACGGTTCCTTTATGATAGTAAAAAAATCCAGAATCTATAAACATCCCATCTAAAAATTGTTCATCTAAATAGATTTCGTCAGAAATAATAAAGATTTCATGACATCCAAAAGTATCGACAAAATCAAAATTATTCATCAGAGTTTTGTTAATTGGGATAACAATATTAGGCGTCTTTACAGGTTTTGATGATCCTATCTCATTAATTCGACCCACGCGTGAAAAGCCAATGCGATTTTTGAGGATCTCGTAGAAAAAATCCATAATTAAGGAATGAAATTCACATTCATATTTTCATTTAATTAAAAATCCACAACTACATGTGAAAATAATTGTTGATGTCTAAATAAAACTATTGTTCCTACACAAATTAGGGGAGCGAAAAATTTGTAAAGGGAATTCTCTCATCTAACACAAAATTGGAAAAGGTGTCTTCTACCTCGTTTGTGTTATATAATTCTTGTAAGAATCCCGCATAATCCTGAATTTGCTTGACTCTGACTATCCCAAATAATCCAAATTGTGACCCAATTCGATACAAATGAGTTAATTCCTTCTTTTTTTCTAAATCTAACGCAATTTCGTCATATTTTGAAGGATCATTTGGTTTTATTCTTATAATGAATTTTCCTAAAAATCCTAATTTTCTCGGGTTGAAATTAAGTGAATAATTAAGGATGATACCGGATTCCTCCATCTTTTTAATCCTATTGTAAATTGTAGATTGGGAGACCGAGATTTTATTCTTATCTTTTAATAGATTCTTAATATCATAGGTTGAAATTAGTTTCTCTTCTTGGGAATATTGTAAAATTTTCAGAATCTCATAATCCAAATCATCTAACTCATAACTTACCATATCTATTTCCGAAAGTTTTACTCCATTTGTCTTGTAAACCTTTATTGTATCAATTATTTGATATTTTTTAAAGTATGATTGCGACATTATGGTATCAACCAAATTCAATTGTTCATTAAATTCCGCAGAATTCTCAAATTTGAACATAGCATTCAAAGAGAATTCTCCAAAAATGCCATCAAGCATTTGTAATTGAGGGATTTCCGACAGTTTCTGGACAAGTTCAGGTTCTTTCGGGTTTGTTTTTATTTCCATGATCACATGTTTCAGATTAGGTTGGATATTGGGATTAATGTTAATTGTAAAATTGTTAATTACCTTTTTCCTTCTTAAATCCTCAAGATAATTTTGCAGTGTGGGCCGTGATAAATCTAAACTTTCTGAGATATCGGTAAAGCTTGGTTTAGTGTTCGATATCAATTCTCTAACGATTTGATAGGCAATTTTCTTATCCATTTTTTAGAGACTTTTTTAATTTCTAATTAAATTGAAAAAAAACCCATAATAAATTTAACATTCTTTCAGATATATATTTATGTACTTTGCAAAATTAGTAAATATAGAAAAAATAACGTGATATAAAAAATGGTTGAATATAAAGTCGCGGATGAATCTTTAGCGCCGCAAGGAAAAGAGGCATTATATATCGCAGAAAATAAAATGCCTGTTACTAGTAATATAATCAGAGAACGGTTTAAAAAGGAAAAACCACTTGAGGGAATTACAATTGCTGGTTGTCTCCATGTAACGAAAGAGACGGGAATCCTCGCAAGAACATTAAAAGCTGGGGGAGCTGAAGTATATTTATGTGGAAGCAATCCCCTTTCTACGCAGGATGAAGTCGCTGCTGCGTTAGTCGAAGAGGGAATTAATGTATTTGCGTGGCATGGAAATACTACCGAAGAATTTTATTGGTGTATTCGTCAATGCTTAGATGCTAAACCCAATATCTTGATTGATGATGGAGCTGATATGATTGTCACAGCACATCAAGAATACTCTGATCTCATCACTTCTGGAACGATTATCGGTTGTCAAGAAGAAACTACAACGGGAGTAAAACGTTTTCGTGCAATGGAAGTAAAGGGCAAGCTCAAAGTCCCTCTCTTTCCTGTTAATGATGCGAGATGTAAAAATCAATTTGATAATGAATTAGGAACTGGACAGGGAGTAATTTCTGCTATTTATGGCATGCATATTCTGTTTGCGGGAAAAAATACGGTTATTGCGGGATATGGTCATTGCAGTTCAGGAATGGCATTACGTGCCCGAGGATTAGGCGCAAATGTAACAGTTACAGAAGTTGATCCAATAAAAGCATTAAAAGCTAAATTCGCTGGATATAATGTGAAACCAATCAAAGAAACTCTTCCTGAAGCAGATGTTATTCTTACTGCTACCGGATGTAAGCATGTTATTCCTCCGAAACATGAAATATTTGATAAAATAAAGGATGGATGTATTCTGGGTAATTTAGGACATTTCGATATTGAGATTCCTACAAAAGAATTGTACGAATATGCACAAGAAATTAAACCGATACGTAAAGATGTAGAGGAATTAACCTTTCCCACTGGTAAAAAAGTATATCTCTTGGGACAAGGAAGGTTAGCAAATCTCGTGTTATCCGAGGGTCATCCATCAGAGGTGATGGACATGTCATTTGGGCTTCAAAGTTTAATGTCCGAGTTTATCGTTAAGAATAAGGACAATTTCAAAGCTGAAATAATTGAAGTACCCGAAGATATTGATAATAGGGTTGGTGAGCTGAAATTAAAGGCGATGGGAATCGAAATCGATGAATTAACGGAAGAACAATATAATTACATCCATGGTTTCGAAGAAGGAACATAAAATTCTACTCTTCTGAGTTTTTTATTTTTTCTTTTAAAAATACTTTTATTTATTTCAGTATATTTAATAATTCAAAATTAAAGAATAATTAAAATCATGAATTCTATTTTTGATAAAATTATTGAACCCACTGAAAAATTTACATTTTTGGTTGGAGCAGGAATTTCTATGGATACTCCAAGTAGAGTGCCTTCAGCTAAAAAGTTTGTAGAAACTCTAGTAAGATTATGTGTTCCTGTTAAAGAAATAGATTCGATTTTACAAAAAGAATCTTTAAGATATGAAGTTTTTATTGAACAAATTCAACAGTACATTGACAAATCTCTTAGATTTTTGGATTTTTTGGAAACAAAAATGGAACCAAATATTATACATTACTTTTTAGCTCACAATATTATTAATAATAAAAATCATGTAATAACCACAAATTTTGATTATTTAATTGAATATGCACTTGTCAAACTTTTATCCAAAGAAGAAAAGAAAAAAATAAATCCTATAATCTTAAGAAAACAATATTTAGATCTTAATCAGATAAATGATTTAACTAATATTACACAATTTTTGCTTTTCAAACTCCATGGTTCAAAGAGAAATCTTATAACAGAACAAAATACCTTCGAGTCTTTAGTTACTACCATATCCTCATTGGGAAAGGGTCGAGAAGAAGGAGAAACTTTTAATATTGAACCATATAAAAAACCAATAATTTCAAAAATAATAAAGGATCGTGCCTTAGTTATATTAGGCTATTCTGGGAGTGATGATTTTGATATCACCCCGTTCTTAAAAGAAATCATTCAATATAAGAAAATCATTTGGATTGATCATATCCCTGAATCAGAAGATATAGAAATAAATAATTTCAACTCAGTTCAAAATTCAGATCTCTCAAAACAAGAAAAATTTTTGTATCATATTAAGAATACACACAATATTGAGACATCTTTAATCAAGGCGAATACTAAAACGTTTATATCTGAATTTTTATGGCCAAGAATTCTACAATCTGTCGAAATTACAAAAATAAAGAGTGAGGATGATATGAATTATCTAGATTTTGATGAATGGATAAAAACATTGGATGAGTACAAAAATATTGATATAATTACCCAATATAAATTTGCTGGATATCTCTACTATAGTCTAAGTGATTGGAGAAATGCACTACGTGTATGGCAAAAAGGATTAGAAATGGCTAAATCTATGAATGATATAAAAGGAGAAGCAGAATTTCTAACTAATGTCGCCAGCCTCCCTTCAAGTGAATTAACCCTTGATAAACGATTAGAAAATCTAGAAATAGCAAAAGAATTATATAACAATCTTAATGATTATGAGGGACAATCATCTTGTCTAAACAATATTGGAATTATCTATTCTAATAATGTTGATTTCAAAAATGCTATAAATTATTATTTGGAATCCTTAAAACTTAATGAAATACATGATGATTTAGAGGGAAGTATAGTCCCTCTACTGAATCTTGGTGCCACTTATGGAAAAATGGGAAATCAGGATAAAGCTTTAGATTATTATCAAAGGGTTATTAGTATAGTAAATAAAACAGGAGATTTACAGCATAAGGCGCAAGCATTAATGAATATTGGAGTGGTTTATAAAGCATCGGGCGAGAATGAGGAGGCTTTGAAATTTTTTGAAGACGCATTGAAAATAGATATACTACTCGGAACACTTCCAGAACAAACAGTAAGACTTAATTATATTGGTTTGTTGTATCAAGAATTAGGGGACTATGACAAAGCACTTGATTTTTTTAATAGGGGGCTATATCTGGCAACAGAGATAAATGATTATGAGAGTAAAGTAAGTCTTCTTCATATGATTGGAAATTTATATGCTTTTTTGAATAATGAGGAAGAAGCCACTAATAATTGGGAAAACGCTCTTAAAATATGCGAGGAACAAGATATGATTCATAATAAGATCAACATTCTAAACTCCATGGGTTCTTCCGCTTATAATCTCGGGAATTATGATGATGCTTTAGAACTATTTAATCGCTCCTTAGAAGTAGCTCAGAGAATTGGTGATAAGAATTTCATTATTGAAATGTATAATAGTATTGCTGTTGTATCTCATTCTATACAAGATTACGAGAGAGCTTATAATAGTTATTTAATGATACTTGATCTCTTGAAAGATGAAGACAATATAGAGAGTAAAGCGAAATATCTTAGAAGTATGGCTATTTCTTATTATAGTTATACGCAAGATGGTGAAATGGCGATTGAAATATTAAAAGAAGCCCAAGAGATTTACGAAAGATTAGGCGATGCTCAAACTAAAGAGGAAATCAAAAAAGATATTGAACAAATTCAATATCAATAAATTAAATTTTCTAATTTCATCTATGGATAAGAAGAAGGAACTTAATTTTTTATTTTAATTTAATTTTGAAATTTTCCCAATACGTAATGCTACAGTCCTTTTTTCTTAATAATTTGAGGAAAATTCCTTAAATATTGAACGATATTTTTCTATGATGGTAATCCTCTCTATCCAGAACCCATTCCTCGGGATTAAGTTTGAATAAATCTCCCTTTCTTTCCAATATGGATTTCCTAATTGTAAATCTTTAAATACTAGCTTATCTCAATAAATCACTAAATAACGATTTACTCTAAAATAAAATAAGTTGAAATAATATGTTTGAAAAAATAAAAAATGTCGAACCAAAGGCAATCTAGGTTTTTATTTATGAAATGTAATTCGATTTCTTTTTCTAGTCCCTTTTTAGATTTATCGCTAGCTTTTTTCATTAAATAATAAAAATTCATTTCCTTGGTCAAGCTCCGTGAGTAGGGAAAAATTAAACTTAGATAGACCATCTTTGATATCAGATGGTTCTAAATAAGATAGAAGTTTTTCCTTTATTAAAAATGCTAGAATTCGAGGAACATGTTTGAGGAATTGTTTAAGGACTTCTTGCCTCAATTCCACATTCGAATCTAATTCTAAAAGATAATCAATGTTGAATTTTTCTGAAATTAAAATATTCAATTGGTTTATATCTTATTCTACCTAAAGCTGCTGTTCTGTTTGAACCCATATTGCTTAATTCTCCAAATTTACATAATGTATCGATAAGTTTACTATAATTCTTCTCGTTTTTGCTAATTTCGAAGTTAGCCCATCCAATAAAGCCTACCGCAGGGACACTTTCTCCCATATCTTTCGCATCCGTCTTAATATCGAGACTGCTGAGGTATAATGATCTATTTACCCAATCCAAAAAGACCTCTTCTTCAATATAGGCTTCTTCATGGGATAAACTATTCCATAAATTTGAGAGGTTGCTAAAAATCAATTCTGGAATCGGCAATCGCACAACATTTTTACTCCGGGTAGTACTAAAATAGGTTGGCTCTAAGAATTTAATTTTAAATTTTTTAACTGGTTTTCCTTGTTTGAACAGAGTTGTAAGAGAATAATCTTCAAAAAGCACCTTTTTTAGTAAATAGGTCTGATTACTGACTTCAAATGTTTTCTCTTTTTTTTTAATTAGATCGCTCACTAATACTTCTGCTATCATAGGATCAAATATATTAAGATAAAATACGATTTCCTTTCTTCTGTAAGATAACTGGATAGAATATGGTCGAATTTTGTTATATGAATGCAACTCATGAACTAGTTCGGGTTTTAACTTTTTTAACCAATCCATTAGAATCGCGCGAAAAATATATCCATAGGGTTCCATATAGGGTTTTACTACACCCTCTTCAGGAACCAATTCAAACTTAAATTTAATCATTATTTTTAAGATTTTATCTCCGCTTTTACCCATCCTAGAGGTTGAGATGGTCTCAAATTCTCATCAACTAAATAAGATCTCGAAATGGGCGTTAATTCAAAGTGTTTATGCATTTTTTGTCCTTTAAACAATTTTAATTGGTTCATCCCATCATAAAAATTATTAAAATCCACATGTTTCTCTCTTAATAGGTATCTCATTATTTCTAAACCTACCGTCTTAGAATGCCACTCTGTAGAGGCTCCCAACCGTAATAGAAATTGGTTATTTTTCTCAATAATTTCATCATAGAATGGAAATAATTCGTTCTCATAATAATCAACTAAAGAATCTAATTCTTGTGAGCCTATTTCTCTATTTAATGTGGTAAGATACTTATAGTTATATTCCATAATGTTTTTAGATAGATTATTATTTATTGTAGTAATCTCTTTTATTAGCTCTTTTCGTGGCAATTCAATCAGATTTTCAATGATGTATTTTCGCAATTTCGTAGAAAAATTGTCAGATTGTAAATATTCTTTTTTGAAGTCATCAAGTTCTTGGGAAAATATAATTTTACTCTTTAAGGTCGTATTTTTTTTTAAGACTTCTAAATACTGAGAAAATTGTAGTGAGTCGAACTTATAATTCCCTCTTTGTTCGGTCGGATGGAAAATTTGGATAAACCCTAATCGCAATTGATCGGGGTCTATTGGCGTAGTATCTGGGACCGAAATAAATCTAAAAATATCTTCTCTGGGATCTCCACCAAAAATTCTTTTTTCAAAGATATCTCCCATATCCCTTTTTTCATAATATAATTTTCTTCCCCCTTTCGGGAGAGAGGGTAATTTTTTATTAAAATCATCAAAGAAAATATTGGTATCCTTAATTTTTCTCAGATAATATGAAAGAATTGCTGTTCTGATCCATCCTTTTATTGAAGATCCCGGAATATAGGGTTTTGAAAAAGGATTTTTAATATGAGCAGTAATCTCTCGTATTTTTTTGATATCCTCATAATGATAATTAAAATAACACAATAGATCGTATTCTTTAGCAATTTGCTCTAAGTCGTTCTCGGACATATGTAAAATTTGATTTAAAAACTCATTTTCCGCAGTACGAAGATCCTTTGAAATTTGTCCTATTTTATCAGATGGTATAGATTCGATAAAATTATCGAAATCTATTTTTCGAAGAACATTTTTAGTTTTTATAGCACCAAATTCTGTTTTTGGTAATTGAATCCCATTTCCAATATGAACTGGTGTAACAATCTTATATTCAACATCAAAAATCTCTTTTCGTATATTTTCCATAGTACCGTATCTTCTAATTTGTTAATTTTTAAGATTAATTGAATAAGAGTACCCAAATCTGTGAATTTTATAATCGGGGTGTTTAGTTTTCAGAATATTTGGGGTGATCTCTTCAATTCTCCCATAAATTTTACTATTAACAGTATTAAGCACACTTCCTTCTGTTATCATATTAATGTTTCTTCTTCGATATGAAGTTCCTGAGATCCACCCTTTTCTGTTTATTATCGAATAATAATTATTATCTCCAATCAGATTGTTATTTATCTCTTCTTCTTTAGGTAAGAATAAGGATAAAGATAAAAACCGTTTTGAGGAATTATCTCCTTGATCCAATTCTATATGAAATAATTTACCAGATTTGTTTAACATCACAGAAAACTGACCGTTTCCAGTACTTCTCTCGCCTCCTAAGCCCGTGTCGCCTAAATATCTAAATTTAGTAATTAGCTCTTCAGCAATATTTTCATTCTTCTTTAAATTATCTATCAATAAATATAATCCTGTTTTTCCTTTATGAAAGTGAATTCTGGAATAATGAAATATTGAGGTATTTTTTGTAGATCTATCGATAACGACCCGAGGAGACCTTTGAATCTTCCAAAGGTCTTCAGTATACGGAATTAATTCCTTTTCTGCTTCAGAAAGCCATACTTGTCCGTTTTGAATCAGGTTTTTTCTCTTTAATTTACCATTCTCATTCATGAAATTTTTGTGGAGGTACTCATCATCATTATTCAAAAAAGCGTTTAAAAGATGTTTTGAAACAAATCTGATTTTTTTATATGTTTTTATAGCCTTTGGATTTTTTGCTACAAAATCTTTAAAGATCAGAGGTTTTGGAAAGAAAAAAATAGTTTCTTTCTCAGCTTCATAATACGGGAAGGCAGAACTTATAATAAAAGATGGATCCTCATTTAAGAAGGGATCTATGAATTTTTTGTATTCCGCTTTGCCGAAAAAAACATCAGATATTCTGCATAAAGCACTATAGATTGTATCCGAATGTATTATATCTTCTGTTGATTCCATATCCATCATCTCTCCAAGATGAAATGGTGTTTTAGGAACTAATTTAATTGCGTGATGCACGACCAAACTTGATCCACCTTTAGATTTTAGAAGTTAAACTAATGGAATTAAACTTTGCTTTATTGAGTCAAATTTACCTAGAATCTTTTCAACAGAAATTGCATCTCCATTGATATTTGTAAGATCTTCGTCGTAGTTACCCGTATTGTAATATTTTTCTTCCTTAACATTAATAGAAATATCTCGAAATTCAATTTGTCCCGACCCACGAGTACCAGAACCTCCTAAATAATCGTCCTCTAATAATTTCATTGATTGAAAAACATATAATAGAAAGTCAATATCCTTCTGATTATAAATATCATAAATCATATCAAGGTTAAATTCTGCTCCCGATGGT
>SHMW01000081.1 GCA_008080735.1 Promethearchaeota archaeon | reverse complement strand
AAAAAACTGGACAAGATGAATCAAACTCAGAAAAAGGTAATTGATTGTTTAAATAAAGCATTTCATTTAATTTTTATGATATTGGTAAAATTAAAACAAAGTTTAAATCGACTAAATGAATTATTTATTTCCCATTGAGATGAATAATCTCACTTTTCCCAGAATAAAATGATTCTACTAAATCTCAAAATTACCACAGTTTTTTGTTTTTATATCCTCTATTGAATTTCTTAATTAATCTTCTTTATTTTCAAAATGATAACTAAAAACCTTTCTCTTTAATTTTTAATCCCCAGATTTAAAATAAGAAGATTATATTTATATCTAACAAATCTAAAAATAAAGAGGTAAGATATAAATAATGGAAAAAAAAGGTACGATTATTGGTCTAATTGCCGTAATTTTAGCACTAGGTGGATTAGGGCTTGCATCTTACAATATATTTGTACCACAAGGACAACTTGATGATAACCCTCAATATTTCTGTTATAGTAGCACAGAAGTTCAAAATGCTATAGATGAGATTGGTTCGGGCGCTGGTGTAATAATTATTGCACAGGATATTACTCTTAGCGATACAATAGATATAGATCAGGGAGGAGATTATATTATTCAAGGAAATGGGGCCATTACAATTTCGTGTGGAGGAAATAGAACAGCGTTTAGAGTCAGTGATATGGAAACTTTAACTATTCAGAATCTGAAAATAGATGCCAGCAATCTTTCAACACCAACCCTCAATATCATTAACATAAACGATGAGAATGATAATCCCGTCATTATTGAAAACGTGCAAATCCATGGAATAGGATTGGGGAATGGAATTGAGATTCGCTCCGATAATGTCTGGGTGAAAGATTGTCATCTTAATGCCTTGGATAAAGGAATTAGGTTAAATGAAAGTAGTCATAATTGCATTACAGGAAATATAATTGAAAATCTTAGTGGTAGTGTTGATGGAAGAGGTATAATATTAACTGGTGCTGCAAATAATACGATTATTGGAAATATCATTGATAATATTAATGGAGATGATGATGGAATCGGGATTTATGTACTTGATGCTAATTATAATGCAATTACTGATAACATAATTAGTAATCTTGATGGAAATGATGATGCAATGGGGATTTTCGTAAGCGATAGTGCATATAACACATTTGATGGCAATAGATTTAATAATTATAATTCAGGAAATGATATATACGGAGTATGGTTAGCTATTCGCTCCGATTACAATACATTTAATGATAACACTTTTAGTAATTTTAATCCAACAGATGATTCATTCGGAATTATTTGTAATGGCAATTACAACACGATTTCTGGGAATGTAATTGATAATTTAGATGGTGGTTCAGCGCGTGGGATATATATGCAGGATGATTATAATGCTATTCTTTCTAATGTGATTTCTGATGTCCAAGCTACATCCTCAACGGGATATGGAATCCATATGGATTCGAACGCAGATTACAACACTGTAATTGGAAATATACTTACTTTTATTTCGAATACCGAGATTCTTGATCAGGGTACTGGTAACGAAGTGGTCAATAATATCTAAGCTGATATATTAGATATATTAAATGATTTCCTAATTTTTTTTTATGAACTTATTTGCTATTCAAACTGTTTATATCCAATTAAAATTATTTAACTATTTTATACAAGGATTCTTTGCTTTGTTGACTCCAAAGCTTTTTTTATAGATGAATTGTTAGAAGAGATGAAAAGAGGGCAGTTTGAGATTTTTATAATTATAAATGTTAAAAAAAACGATATGGGTTGATTTTCAATGATATTATGTATTGAAACTACCAAAAATGAGATACTCAGCAATTATCATATTTTTTTCTTTGATATTCTCGATAAAAAATAAATATTTGCTAAAATTATAACTTCAGATAATATGAGAATAAGTAAAATTGAGTTTATTTTACTATTCCATAAATATTGAATATTCTTTTGAAAATTAGTAGGAAAGATAATTGAGCGGTTTTAATCGAAAAACTTTATAATCAAATAACTTAAAATCCTCAATCTACGAGATTTGATTGATAAAGAAATTTGAGAAGTTAGTGAATAAATAATGAAAAATAGTGCGCGGAGAGGGAATTTCTCAACGCATCTAAGCGATGTCGTAATTCGAACCCTCGACCTACACGGTGTGAACGTGTCGTTATAACCGAGCTAAACTATCCGCGCAATTTTTTCAAAAATAATAATATGCTTTTTCAATTAAATTTACTGCTTTTATGGTATTTTAAACTCTCAGCAGTTTAATTATTAAAAAGATATTAATTGATTTTAAGTTAATCAGTAGACTCTATCATTTTATATATCAACCTACATTCAATATAGATGACGTATCAAAACCGAATTTAAATCAATCTCATTCCTATGGCATCCGAGAAACAAGAGTTTATCTCTCATCCGCTTATTCAAGAAGAGACCGTGCTCAGGCGATCCTATCAAGAAAATATTTTTATCAGTTGTTTAAATCAAAATTCTTTGGTGGTTATCCCAACTGGCTTAGGTAAGACTATAATCGGTCTGATGCTTGCGGTTCATAGACTAACCGAAGTGCCAGATTCACGAGTTATATTTCTCGCACCCACCAAGCCACTAGTGAACCAACATTATGAGTCGTTTCGAAGTCTGACGGTTTTAAACCACGATTCCCTACGACCGATCACCGGCACTATATCGCCGGATGAGAGAAAACAGCTCTGGCAAGATTTAAAGATCGCGTTTATGACACCTCAAGTTCTTCAAAACGATATTATTTCCAATCAGTATACTTTGGAAGATGTATCCTTAATTATTTTTGATGAATGTCATCGAGCAGTAGGCGATTATGCGTATTGTTTTATCGCCCAAAAATATATGGAGAATTCTACTAATCCTCAAATCTTAGGATTGACCGCGAGCCCAGGTTCAGAGAGCGAAAAAATTCAAGAGATTAAGCAAAATTTATTCATCGATCATATTGAAATCCGTACGGAAAATGATGCTGATGTGAAGCCATATATCCATAATGTTGATAATGAATGGATTAAGGTCAAGCTCCCAAAAGAATTTACGGAGATACAAAACATACTCTCGGACAAACTCAAAAATATCTACAAACACTTAAAAAACCAAGAGCTACTCAATTCCTATGATGTTACTAAAGTGACCCGAAGAGATTTACTAAAGCTAAATAAGACGATTAATGGAAGAATTTCCAGGGCTCGCAATGATGATGAGAAATATATGCTGTTTTATGCAAAAAAACTTCAAGCCAATGCCATCCGTCTTTCTCATATGAGCGAATTAATTGAAACACAAGGGATTAACGCTCTTAAGGACTATTTAGATAAAAATCAAGAAAAAATCAAACGAAATAAGGCAAATAAATCACTTCAAGAATTATTCAGGGATAATGAGTTTAAGCGACTTATAAACCTTACTAATCAAATCCAAGCGAAAGGAATAGTCCATCCCAAAATTGAAAAGCTGGATGAATTATTACGCGAACAACTTATTAACAACCCACTCTCTCGCATCTTGGTCTTTTGCCATTTTCGGGATTCGGTCAATAATATCGTCAAATATTTTAAAGATGATACAGTAGTAAAGGCGCATAAGTTTGTAGGTCAGGCAAATAAGGGCTCGGATAAGGGATTGACTCAAAAGCAACAAATTGGACTCCTGGAAGAGTTTAAGGAGGGGATTTATAATACTCTTATAGGAACAAGCGTCGCAGAGGAAGGGTTAGATATCGCGGAATGCGATTTGGTGGTGTTTTACGATGTCGTACCTAGCGCAATAAGGTCTATCCAGAGAAGAGGGCGTACGGGGCGTAAGAAGGAAGGGAAGGTATTTATTTTGATGGCAGAAGGTACACGAGATGAGGGATATTACTGGGCAGAAAAAGCTAAAGAATCAAATATGCGCAGGAATCTGAAGAAGATACAAAAGCTTCAGCAAGCATCAGAATCCGAAGAACAAACAAGTCTAATGAATTATATTTCGAAACAGGAGGAGAATGAGGAAGATGATGACGTCTTGAATAGGAATCTAAATCATACGGAAAAAATTCAAGGAGCAGACAAATACACAATTATATGCGATAATAGAGAAACTGCGTCTCCCGTCGTGAGAACGCTTTCGCTTATGGGAATAAATTTGGTATTGAAGCAATTAGAAGTTAGTGATTATGTAATTTCAGAGCGAGTGGGAGTGGAACGGAAAAGCGGTCAAGATTTCCTTGATTCCATTAAAGATGGGCGATTATTCAAGGAATTGATGGAACTTAGTAATAATTTTGAATGTGCTATTCTTATTTTAGAGGGAGATCCCTTTAAAAATACGAATATTAATGCAAATGCGATTTATGGCGCAATTAGTTCAATTATTTTGAATTTAGGAATAACCATGTATAGAACAACGGATGTTGATGAAACCGCGACGTTTCTATATCATCTCGTAAAAAAAGAGCAAACTCATGAAAAAGCTCCAGTAAAACTTAGATTTGAGAAGGCACCAGTTGATTTAACATATCTATTAGAATATATAATTGCGGGAATACCTGGAGTGAACACATTGCGAGCCAGAAGTCTTTTGGATAAAATGAAAACCCTTCAAGCGATATTTAATGCTGATATCGGTGATTTAATGCAGATCGAAAATATAGGAAAAAAGATAGCTCAAGAAATATATAAAATAAGCCGCTTTAAATATAAAAATGATAAAACTGCTTGAATTTATAAGCGGTTTACAGAAATATTCAAAATAAGTGAAATATATCAAATCTGATTTTTTTTGCGGTGTAATATTTTCAAAATTTAACCAATTTTCATCAAAAATTTATAATCTATTTACATTACAATTAAAAGGGAACTTGAATATTCATGATATGAACTCAAACAGATAAAGAGGTGAATAAGTCACCAAAGTATCGGTGGAGTTCAAGGGAAGGAGGTACCCCTAAGTACTTCCTTCCTTATTTTATACTTATTTTATGCTAAAATTTATACATATCAAATTTACTTGGGTAGTTCTTTTCTCTGAGAAGTTGATACCTTAAATAATACAGTTCCCCCGTTAGTGTAAGGTTTTCCGGGATCTAAACAGTGAAAATATGCATTTCCATTCTTTTTCTTCGAAAGTCCTAGCTGAGCTGGTGGGACACCTTCTCTAAGTGCCATCAAGAACGGCCCAAGGCAAAATAAAGCGTGAACACATACCGCATCAGAATGCTTAAGATCGATATTTGGACCCTTTATTATTGTTCTGTCTCCCACATTATAAACAGGACATTGTCCCTCGACTTTTATTGCTTCGAAAATCAAAATATGCTCCATTGTCAAATATTAGCTTTCATAATCCTTTGTAATGTATTAGATCTATGTATTTGCGTTTTTATTTAAATTGAATCCTTTTAATAAAGTATTTTAACAGAATCTGATTTTTAATTTGAATGATTTTAAAGGTTTTTTGTTGAAAATTTAAGAAGTTGAATTTATTAACATCCAAAACAAAAAAAAATTATTAATCAATAAAGCTAATAATAATATTATATAAATTAATATTTAGAAACAATATGTCCGAAAATTCTAGAAGATTGCTGAAATTTAAGGTGGTGGTTGCTGGAGCGAAAAACGCCGGGAAAACAAGTTTAATTAGGCGGTATGCCACCGGTAAGTTCCATTCTGATCTTTTATCTACAATCGGCGTAGATTTTGAAACAAAAAAGGTCGAAATAGATGAAACGGACATACTATTGAATATTTGGGATTTTGCTGGAGAAAAGAAATTCAGGATCTTACTTCCATCATATGTATCTGGAGCGTCTGGAGCACTTATCTTGTATGATATCACTAATAAAGATTCCTTACTTGACTTGCATGATTGGATGAAAGTTATTAGCTCAGTCCCAAACAGTCCTAAAACAAAATTACTATTAGAAGCAAAATGCGACCTTGAGGATCAGAGGGAGGTCTCAAAGGAGAAAGCGCAAAAAATATTCCAGCAGTATAACTTCCAAGGTGAATTAATAAAAACATCTGCGAAAACAGGAGAGAATGTAGAAAAAGCTTTTAAAATGTTAGGTAGACAGATATTGGAAAATTCCTTAAAAAAATGTCCTAATTGTGGTAATTTATATCCTATCGAACAAAAATTCTGTCAATATTGCGGAAGAAAAACTCAATAAGGATATACTACCTGCATCCTTGGCATGCTTGGAGGTATCTAATACTAGGTATTGATTAATTGTTAATTTTATAGAATTCTAATTTTAATTAAATTGTGATGATAATAAACCGACGCATAGCACAACTAAAAAATATAAAATACAATTGAATATTTTATTGATCAAATTAAATCAATGAGCATCCTAATATGAATTATGATATAGAAAAAGATATCAGTGAAATTTTAGACCGCTTAGAAAAAGATAATATATCTTTTAATAATCAGACTGTATTGGTTACAGGAGGCGCAGGATTTCTTGGTTCCTGGGTATGTGATGTATTAGTACGACAGGGAGCCTATTGTATATGTTTAGATAATTTTGCTTCCGGAAAATTTGAAAATATAGAACATTTGAGGGATTTTGCTAATTTTCGTTTCATAAACCATGATATTTCAAAACCGATTTATTTTGGGTTTAGTAATCATCCTGAAGGAATATGCATTGGAGACATTAAGAAATTGGATATTATTATGCACATGGCTTCACGAGCATCTCCATTCGAATTTCGACAATATCCGATCCCCATATTAAAAAGTAACACCTTGGGGACGATGAATGCGTTGGGGATTGCCAAAGCTCATAATGCACTCTTTTTCTATACAAGCACATCAGAAGTATATGGAAATCCCCCAGAGGAAGCCGTACCAACTCCAGAAACATATTTTGGTAACGTTAATCCCGTAGGTCCCCGTTCGTGTTATGACGAGTCGAAACGCGCGGGAGAGGCTTTTATAAAAGCATATGAACTCCAGCATAATATGCGGGCTAAAATCGTTCGAATATTTAATACGTCAGGACCAAGGATTCGTTATGGAGCAGAGTTTGGACGCGTGATCCCAAATTTTATCCACCAAGCTTTAAACGATTTAGATATTACAGTGTTTGGTGATGGATCCCAAACACGCTCCTTTACCTATGTAATTGATGAGATCGAGGGGTTTTTTAAAATTGTCGATAGAGACGAAGCATTAGGGGAAGTTATCAATTTAGGTAATAATAAAGAATATACAATTTTAGAGTTAGCTGAAATTATTTTGGAATTGACCGGTTCCAATTCAGAAATCATATTCAAACCGCTTCCGATCGATGATCCAGAACGCAGATGTCCTGATCTTAAAAAGGCAAAGCAATTATTAGATTGGGAGCCTCAAACTCCTTTGAAAGAGGGATTAAAAAAAACAATTGAATGGTTTAAGGATTTAGAAAAAAATGAGTGATCACGATAATAGTGAAAGTGCCTATAAGCGGAAGTTAAAGGAAAGTTTTGAGCATTTTGATAAATTGGTGACTGTGTGTTTACTTGCGGGAATTCTCATAGTTTCTGGATTTATAGTCTATTATGTGTTAAATCCAGAACCGCCCTTTACTACTTTTACAATACTTAATGAGGAAAAAGAAATGGGCAATTACCCCACTAACGCAACCATCGGTAAAAATATTTCTTTTTATGTGGGAATAGGAAATTATTTGGAAAGAGAAGCAACTTTTGCTGTGAATATCTCTAAAGGTAATAATGAAACAACCTTAGGGCCGAATGGTGCTGAAAATGCAGAATATAATTTCACGACTCCTAACATAACACTTGAACATAATGAGGAATGGATTTCGGAACAACTAAATATATCATTTTATATCCCAGGAAATAGAACGATAATCGTGGAACTTTTTGAGGTAATATCTCCATCGAAATCTATTTTTCTAAACATATTATTTCTACGAATCAATGTGACCGCTTCATAAAGTTTCAAGTCTAAAAATAATAGTATAATAAATGAGATTATGCAGAGCCGATTATCTGCATTTCTTCGATTTTTACATATGGAGCCCAAAAGGACCCATATACCTTATATTCTTTAGAGATGGCCGTTATATTCTTAAAAAGATTAATTAAATTGATCCCAAACATTGTCTCATTGAGCGAATGTGAAATCTCTCCGTTTTTTATAAGATTGCCATGTAAGATTAATCCAGAAAAGTCTCCAGTCGCCATGTTCGGCGAGTCTCCCGTATAATCGAATAATATACCTGTTTTAATATCGTGAATCATCTCTTCCTTTGAATGTTCACCAGTCTTCAAAATAAAATTTGTGGAGCTTATAGAGGGTGTGGAATTATAAGAGGAGCGGACCGCATTTCCGGTACTTGTTATTCCCTCTTTCGAAGCAGTGTAACTATTGTGTAATAATCCATTTTCGAGGAATCTTCCTTCATCAACAATCATCTTATTTTTGCCTGGAACCCCCTCATCATCGAATATAGATGAGCCCGTTGCTCCATCAATTAATGCATTATCTTCCACTGTGAGCATAGAGGATCCTATTTTCTTCCCTCGTTTACCTACTAAAAAACTTCGCTTATATTGAAATCTTTCAGCGTTAATAGCCGAGGCTAAGGGACTTAAAATTAAATTGGCGGTTCCCTTTGGGGTTAAAACGACGGGAACTTTCATGTTACTTATTTTTTGTCTATTCAAATTTTGTTTAGCGTCCTCTAAGGCACGAATGGCTGTATCCTTTACGTTTAGTTCTCGTAAATTTCGTACGGATTGTCGTTCGAATCCAGAAGATGTTTCTCCCGTAGAATCATCTTTAACAATAATATTTGAACTAATAGAGGCGATAGTTTTTTTACCTATTGTTTCGACTCCATTCGTATTAAATATATAAGTTTCCGAATAATTTGTCTTGAATGTCGCCGACTGAGATATTGCCAATTCATCTTCATCACATACTTGAATCAAATCAGCAACATATTGGGAAGCTTCTTCAATTGCAAAATTCTCAATATTTTTGTTATACAATGATTTGACATTCGGATAATTGTCATAATGAGAAGGCAAGTCCTTAAAATCAGGATCTGATGTTCCCGCATTCATCATTTTAAAAGCATTTTTTAGCATCATGTCTAATGTGGATTTTTCGAAGCGATTCGTATATGCAAAACCGAGAGAACCTCGCTTGTCAAATAAACGCATTGATATTCCATTTTCTGTTCCTATTTCACTATTCTTAATTGCATTTTCTTCAATTTCAATACTCATATACCGATTTAAATCGATATATATCTCCGCAGCTTTTATCTTATTGCTTTTTTGTTCAATTTCCTTTAATTTAGTCTCTCCAATATGATAATAGTCAATCTCCTTGTTATTTTCCGTCATTGCAATCCTCCTACAACAATATCCTCAACTCTTATATATGGCCCTCCATCTGAAACTCGCACTCTCTGCCCGCCTTTACCACAATTACCATCAGAAAATTCAATTTTCTTTCCAATGGCGTTTATTCTATTCAATACTTCTAATGTCATCCCTGAAAGTGCGACATCTCTCATCAATTCTTTTTTCTCTCCATTCTTGATTTTATAAGAGAGTTTTGCTTTAAATTGGAAGTTACCAGTTGTCGGGTCAGTATAACCATAGGTAAAATCTTCACATAAAATTCCCTTTTTAGTATCTTCAATCATCTCTTCAAGCGACCAATCTCCGGATTCCAACTTTGTAATACCCATTCTAACTTGGGGTTTGCTAGTACTTGAAGATGCCCTCCCATGACCATTAGGTTCTTGATCCATTCGGGATGCTGTCTCTAAATTATGCAAATAACTTTTAAATATACCATTTTTTATGATTATTGTCTCTTGTGACGGTATTCCTTCGTCGTCAACAAAATAGCTTCCATATAACTCATAAGGCAACTCTGATTCTTTACCTGCTCCCATCCGCGGATCATCTATAACAGTTACATTTTCTGATGCAACTTGTTTTCCTATCTTCCCCTCTAAAATACTTTCTCGGTTTAATACTAAATCTGCTTCACATGCGTGTCCAAAAGCCTCATGAATAAATGTTCCTGTTAAACTAGGATCCATTATAAGAGTGAATTTCCCTCCTATTGGGGATTTTGCATCTAATAATTCAACAGCATTTTTCGCAGATCTTTTGCTTAAATCTTCTGCTTTAGGGGTTTTAAGTATTTCTAATCCGCCCAGTCCACCAACAGAATTGAATCCCCTTTGAATAATCCCATTTTTTTGAGCAAATATTGCAGAAAACATTCTTAAAATTGATAATTTCTGAGTTATTCGTGAACCAAATGAATCTAAATATAAACTAGTTCCAAAAGCGTCAAAATATAAAGTATGGGTATTTTTGATATATTCACTATACTCATTGGCGATTTTTTCTTGATTTTTTACTATCTCAATCTTCTCAGAAATACCAATATTTTCTATTGATTCCTTGGTTTCTAAATTAAAATTTTCTTTTAGCGGTTCTTTTTCCTGAATTTTAAACTTGGTTTTATTGAATGATTCCGAGAGACGGGCGAGCTTGATGGCTTTTTTAAAATCTTGTTCAAGTACGTTTCTATTTAGGTTCTCTAGTACCAGGAAGCCCCAGCCACCATTATAGAAGGTTCTAATTCCACATCTACTTGTCTCAAATGAGGAGACTTCTTTACTTTTCATATCAGTAAATTCAACTGAGGATCCTAATTTAGATTCTGCTCTAACATCCCAATAATCAATTTTATTCTCAGAGAGTTGATCAAATTTACGGATTAATTTCTCATCGAGAATTTTTAGTTCTTCCGGAAGTTCCATATCCTTTGCCTTTTTAAGTTAGGTTATAGAATTAATATTTGAATATACTTAAAAAGATCTTGGAAAAAAGGCTAAAAAAGTTTGCTTTTATAATTCAAATTTCGTTATGGAATAGAAATTTTGACCATTGTTCATCTGAGGTTTATGCTCCTTTTCTTTTTCTTTTAATCGTTTAATGATTTCTATCGCTTGCCTAGTTGAACATTCTTGAGAGAATTTAGAGGAGTTTTTAAAAATAAAGGTTTTATTGCATTTCCAACACTTTTTTTTTTGTATTTGCTTCCAAGAATAATACCACTCTCCACAGTGATAACATCTAAAGAAATAAAATTTCTTGATATTGTCCATTTGAAGGTATGAAGACTGCAATTATCAAAAAACACTAGAGAGAGAAGATTTAGTGATTTGTATATATACCTATTTAGCTATTAATAGACCAATCGAAAATTTATATTATCTATATATATTATAATAAACAAATCAGAATTCGACTCTTTGATTTATAAGAATTCTTTTTAAAACGAATGTGGATATTTATGAAAGCGATTGATAATGAAAGATTAGAAAAATTGGATATTGATGAACTTACTCATACTTTTGTTGATATAATTAACAAACAAACTTCAATATTAATAGATGGAATTGAAAATCTAATCAATGAAGATTTTGAAGAATTTCAAGATAATATGAATTATGTTATCCAAACTAGTACAGAAGTTCAAGTAAAAAAAAAATTTGAGTCGAAAATCTTTAAGTCAAGACTTATGTTCAGCAAAGCCGATCGACTAAAGATTTTCAGTAAGATTAATGATATTAAAAATATCGGGGAGTTTCTTGCCAACAAAATGCTTCTTTATAAAGTTTTGTTTCCCGATGAAGAGTTCAAGCTTCGAATAAGAAGTATAATTAAATCATTAAGATTCATTTCTGAAAAAATTACTGATGCGGTAAAATTTATTGGAACTGATCTAGAAAAATCACATGATATTTGTGAACATATTAAGGAAGAAAGACGGCAAATGCGACAAGAAGAATTTGGTTTATTAAAACGACTATGGAACTACGATATGGATTATTTATCTCGAACGTTTTTATATCTGAAGGAACTAATAGAAGGAATTATGATGTTAGCGGATCATATTAAGAACTTCGCCGAATACATTCAATTCTTATCAACTAAATATCTTATTTTTGATTAATTTAGGGGATTCTAATTCATGGCAGAATTTGCGTTTTTACTCATTCCAATATTAATAATTATGGGTATCTCCTTGGCATTTTCAATCGGTGCCAATGATGAGACATTATCAGCTCTGGTAGGTGCTGGAGTAATTAAATTCAGAATTGCACTCATAATCGGAGGGGCTGCGACGGGATTTGGGATGATTTTTTTTAGCCAAGGGGTAGGGGAAACCGTTGGAGCGGATATTCTTGGGAGTGGAATAAAATATACCCAATTGATGCTACTTGCTGTGTTAATAAGCAGTATTATTTGGTTAGTTATCGGTTCATTTAGTGGAATTCCACTAAGCTCGACCCACAGTACTGTAGGGAGTATTTTTGGCGTTCTTATCGTTTATTCTATATTTGAGGGAGGAATTGATCCCGCAACCGCTCTTAATTATGAAAAATTATTTAATGTAGTGCTGGGATGGTTTCTCTCTCCTGCTTTCGGATTGATAATTACCTTTATATTATTTAAGATAATTGCTCGGTTTTATCTTTCTAAATTAAGGGGTTTGAATCAAATAGAAAAAGCAGAAAGAAATTGTAAATGGTTATTATTAATTGCAGTTGTATTTGCTGAAATTTGGGTTGGAGCCAACTCCGCTGAATGTATTGGTATTTTCTATGGTTTATATAATAGCAACTTCATAGATTTAGGTCAATATTATATTTTTGTTATAATTTGTGGTATATTTGTTTTTTTGGGCATATATATTGCTGGAAGGTATGTAATAAGAAATTTAGCAAGTCAAATGACTAATGCCCGTCCTTCTGAAGGACTAATCCTCCAATCCTCATCCGCGATAATTCTAATGATCGCCACATTTATGGGATTACCAATTTCTCATTCTCATGTTATAGTATTTTGTATAATAGGTTTAAATTTATCACAAAAGAAAGAGACAGACAAGAAAGGATTGTTTAAAATGGGTGCTTATTGGATTTTGACCTTTCCGATTGCGGCGATATTAGCGGGTTTTATCTATTGGAATTTTCTTATAGTTGGATTATCATAAACTATATAAAATATATAGATTATATATTATTAAAATAAGTATATTAGTGAAGGATATGGGATCTTTAATAGAATATTTTAAAAAGGAAACAGCTAAAAGTGTACTAGAAAAAGCAATTGACCATGCGATAAAAGTTCAAGAAAGTGTTGAGAAACTTGATAAAGGTGTAAAAATTCTTATCCAAAAAAAAGATATAGATAAAGCTCACAATATTCTTCATCAGGTTGACTTGTTGGAAGGAGATGCTGATACAATCAGAAGAGATATATTGTCTTTAATATCAAAGGGAGAACTTAATCCGAGTGTACGAACAGACCTCTCACATTTAATAAAAAGACTCGATGATGTGGCCAATTGTTCTACTGGTGTGGCACGGAGAATAAATACAATTCCGATAATGTTTTGGGAGCAATCGAGTAGTAAATCAATAGATCTGATAATTCAGATGATGGACAAGACAGTGGAATGTTCCAAATATTTGGACAAGATTGTATCTGATCTACTGGGAAAAAGACAAAACATAAGGGAATTTGCTGAAAAAATTAATAAATTGGAACATGAAGTGGATATCTTGAATATAGAATTAAGGCGCAGTCTTCAAGAAACTCCTTATGATGTGAATAGTTTTTCAATATTCGTAGTTGGCAATACAATAGATATTATCGAAGCAATTTCGGATGCTATTGAGGCTGTAGCGGACTATATAATGCTATTATTAAGTAGTACAAGCGTATAAATTTAGATTTTAAAGAATTTCCGCTCTGCCTATCCTTATTCTAGTTATTTTTAAAAACCTTAATTTCAGTAAGTTATTAATAAATTCACAAATCAATTAGTAAAAAATATATTTTTTATCCAATCTTAATAAGAAATAGAATGACGCATAAATTTATTCATCCAGTGGAAACTCGATATCGCACAGATATAGCGGAACTTTTCACGGAAGATAAAAAATTAGAAAATTGGCTTAAAGTGGAAGCAGTTTTAGCTAAAGCACATGCTGAATTGGGTAATATACCTAAAGAAGTTGCTGAGGAAATAGCGCGTAAAGCAAATTTAGATTTTGTAAAAGTGGAAAGAGTAAAGGAAATCGATAAAGAAATACACCATGATCTTATGGCCATGGTAAAGGCATTAGATGAGCAATGTGATGGTAATGCTGGAAAATACATTCATTTAGGGGCCACAAGTTATGATATTGAAGACACTGCAATGGCTCTCCAATTAAAAGAAGCTTTGAATTATTTGGAAAAATCATTGACTGCTTTACTTAAAGAATTAGCAATAAAAGCGGAAAATAAAAAGGAACTGGTTTGCATCGGTCGAACTCACGGGCAGCACGCAATTCCAACTACTTATGGCATGAGATTTGGCGTATGGGCATATGAGATAGACCGCCATATCGACAGACTCCATCAAGTCCGAGAACGAATATCTTACGGGAAAATGTCTGGTGCGGTAGGAACAATGGCTAGTTTTGGAGAGAAAGGTATTGAAATTCAAAATATCGTAATGAAAGAACTCAATTTGAACCCAGTAAAGATCGCAAATCAGATTGTCCAGAGAGACAGGCACGCAGAAGTCCTCAATTTAACCTCTATAATAGGTCAAACACTTGCCAAGATTGCTAGAGAAAACAGAATCTTGCAAAGAAATGAGATAGCAGAGATGTTTGAACCATTTAAAAAGAGTCAAGTTGGAAGTTCTACCATGCCACATAAGAGAAATCCACATAAATCAGAGAGAATTTGTAGTCTGGCAAGAATCTTAAAATCAAACGTAATTGCGGGATTAGACAATATGATTTTAGAGGATGAGAGAGATCTGACCAATTCTGCTGATGAAAGAGTATTATTTCCAGAAAATTTCATCTTTCTCGATTTTATGATTCAACAGCTTACCAATAATATACAAAATTTGGTATTTAATGAAAAAAATATAGAAAAAAACCTTAATTTAACGAAAGGAGCTTGTTTGGCAGAGAAAGTCATGGTTTCATTAGTAGAACGAGGGATCGGACGTCAAGATGGTCATGAATTATTACGGCGCGCGGCTATTAAAGCGCGAGAGGAGGATAGATTCATGATGGAAATTCTTTTGGAAGATGAAAAAATTCAGAATAAATTTACAAAAGAAGAGATGGAGGATTTATTTGATCCCCACAAATATATTGGCCAAGCAGTTGAACAAACAGAGAATTTATTATCCTATATCAAAGAAAAATATAATTTTCAATTCTAAAGTAAAAAAATGGCAAAGCAAAGAGAAAATTTATACTCTAAATTAGGTGCCTCTTCTAATAAGGAAGATGTACATAATGCTATTGAAAATTTAGATAAAGGTTTATTTCCAGGTGCGTTTTGTAAAATTTTGCCGGATGTAAGCGGTAGGGATGATTATTGCTCTGTTTTTCATGCCGATGGAGCGGGGACCAAAGCGGGACTTGCCTATATGTATTTTAAAGAGACCGGTGACATAAGTGTTTTTAATGGTATCGTTCATGATGCGATGGTGATGAATATTGATGATATATTCGCTGTCGGAGCTTCAGAAAATTATTTCTTATCCAATACCATAGATCGTAACGGAATACTCATATCTGGTAAGATTATTTCCACGATAATTAACGAATATGATAAATTCAGTAAGGCTTTGAACTCTCTCGGACTTAATATATATAATTGTGGCGGGGAGACTGCTGATGTCGGAGATTTAGTTAAAACTCTGTTGGTAAATGCATCGGTTTTTACAACGATGAAGAAAGCGGATGTAATTGATGCGGGTAATATCAAGAAGGGCGATGTTATCATTGGATTCGCAAGCTCTGGAAAATCTAGCTATGAAGAAGAATTCAACAGCGGAATTGGAAGTAATGGGCTCACTTTGGCTCGGCATGGAACATTATCTCATATATATTATGAAAAATATCCTGAATGCTATGATCATAATTTAGATGAGGATCTAGCCTTTTTTGGAAATCATGAGCTTACAGAAAAAGCAAATGGATTGGATATGGACATTGGAAAAGCTCTTCTCTCTCCCACGCGGACCTATTCTCCGCTCCTTATTGATATCTTTGATAAATTCCGATATGATATTCACGGGATAATTCATAATACAGGTGGAGGTCAGACAAAAGATTTGAATTTTGGGAACGGAATTCACTATATTAAAGATGATCTTTTTGAACTGCCTTCGATTTTTGAAATTATTCAAGCCTCATCACAAACAACTTGGAGAGAAATGTATCAAGTGTTTAATATGGGGCATAGACTTGAAATCTTTTGTAAAGAATCAATTTCGAATGAGATTATTGAGCTATCAGAAAAATATCACATCAAAGCAAAGATAATAGGTTTCTGTGAAAAATCGGAATCAAAGAATCAGAACAGTTTAACTATAAATTCTCCATTTGGAAAATTTACATATAACCATTAAGGGTATCTAAAATGCTAAAAAAATATGATGTAATCTGCATTGGAGCTGCTTTGGTGGATATGGTGGCTCAAGTAGAACGTCATCCATTAGAAGATGACGAGGTTTTTGTATCGGAGTTAAATATCTTGTCAGGAGGTGCTGCTGCGAATACTTCGGTAGCCTGTTCCAAATTGGGACTAAATACCGCATTTATAGGTAAATTAGGATTAGATGATGAATTCGGAGCAAAAATTATTAAAGATTTCGAAACAGAGTCTGTGAGTATTGAATATATCAAATATTCAAAAGCGTATAAAACGGGTTCTGCGTATGTTGCACTAAATTCTGCAGGAGATAGGAGAATTTATGCCCATAGTGGAGCCGCGAATTACTTATCTTCTTCGGATATTAAAGAAAATGAGATTAATAATGCTAATATCCTATATTTAAGTAGTCTAAAAAATATTGAGCCTTTTATTAAAGCGTGTACATTCGCAAAGGATTTTAGCATTCCAATCATCTTAAATCCAGGAATGCTAATAATAGAACAAGGATTTGAACATATTAAGTCCCTTCTTCAAAAGATAGATATTTTAATTCTCTCTGAGAATGAATTTAGGTCATTGCTAGCGATTAATGGGGAGGTCAACTTTAAAAAAGACCATTATGAGACGTCTTGTGAAATCCTTAAGGAGTTGGGTATAGAAATTATTGTTATAACTCTCGGAAAAAGGGGTGCATTATTAATCTCTCATAAAGATTCTCAAATTGTTAACCCTATTGAGAATGTAAGCGTTGTAGATACAACTGGTGCAGGAGATGCATTTTCAGCAGGTTTTATATATAAATTTCATAAGAAAAAGCGTTTACAATTTAAAAATTTAATTAGGTGTGTGGAAATAGGAAATTTTGTGGCAGGGAAATGTATCCAACAATTAGGAGCGCGTTATGGGATCCCGTTGCTAAATGAAGTCAAGCAGTTTGAAAATTCTATAAATAACAAAATTTAAAATTCCTTGTTTATTAATCTTCAAATTGACATCAAAAAGGAGTTTTTAATTTGAGTCTGCAAGAAAAGCCAAGTAAAAAAATTTTGCGAGATCGATTTCGTTTCTTTATTGAAGTGATATTAGTATTTTTAGGAATATTTTTATTTACATTTATTCCATCCTTATTATTTCAAGATTTAATGGTCGAAGATCCTATTTTCTTTGGAGCGTTATCTTTTCTTCTCCGCGCAATAGGGATCATCATAGCAATCCCCATATTTTTATTACTCACCAACTTCATTCTTGAATGGCAAAAAAGAGAAGTCATCCTTGAAGAAGATATCAATCCGGCAAAAAGTCATTTAAAATTGTATCGTATAACCTCTTCTAATTTTAAATATCAAATGCTTTACGGAATACTTATATTATTTATCGTCTTTATTCCTCTTGATTTCATAATATACCTTCTTATGCCAGGAACAATTGAATATACAGTCAATTCTCTGACCTATGCCAATGCCGCGAATAATTATTTATTGAATGATAATTATTTTATTTTTCTCATCTCGGTTCTTCTCGTCCAATTTTCCGTGGGTATTTATGAAGAGACTCTTGCCAGAGGTTTTATTGCTAAGAGGGGGAGCGATTATTTTCAAAAGAATTCGGCAGTTATTATATCATCACTCTATTTTGGTTTGGGACATTTTGCATATTTTTTCAATCCGATAAGTGCTAATTATCCGATATGGTATCCCTTAGTATGGTTCACCCAAACATCATTAGTTGGCATAATTCTAGCGTTGTTCTTATTAAGAAAAAAATGGATCTTTCCATTGATTTTTGCGCATGCGTTTAATAATATTATTTCTGCACATGTTTTATGGAATTATCCAAATGATTTTATACCCTTTTCACTTTATCTCTACATTCCTTTGCTCATTATCGGAATAGCATTATTTATTTGGCAATTTTCCAGGATTAAAACCGCGATCCAAAATGGACTGAGAGAATTTGGGAGATATTTTAAAAATAATCAAAAGATAGGAGAAACTGGCTCTGATAAATATATTCGTATATTAGTTGACCTACTTATTGGAGCTCTTATTTTTATTGTTGGTGTTTTTATTATATAGAGTTAGATAATAATGGTTAAATTCGGCATAATTTCAGATACACACATAGATAAATTAAGAGAAAAGGAAATACAATCTGTTTTGCAAGAATTAGAAACGATATTCATAGATGTGGATCGTATAATTCACGCTGGAGATATTGGTTCTAAAAGGGTTCTTCAAACTCTTCAAAACATTGCCCCTGTCACTTATGTGCTAGGGGAGAATGATATCGGATTTGAATCAGAAACGTTCTTAACAATAACCACTCAAGAGTTTTCAAAACCAATAGGAGTAATCCATAGATTACCAGAAGATTTAAACTTATTTTGTGAAAAAAATAAATTAATAGATGGGATTTTGATTTTTGGTCATACGCATAAACCATTGATAAAAGGTACAGAATATAATGTATTGTTATTAAATCCTGGCTCTCCAACTATGCCAGAAGCACCCAACCAGATAAAAGGCTTTGAAAAACCCCTTGCGCGACCGAGTGTTATGAAGTTGTCGATTGAAAATGGAATTGTAACCACCTTTATAATCAATCTCAAATATGAATTATGAGATCCAAGTTTAAGGTCTTTTTATCAAAGATGAAATTGAATTAAACCTTGATAATTTGACCATTATTTAATATATAATGCTGTTTTTGACTATGTGCTGTTTTTGACTATGTCTTTCTTTTGAGATTATCAATCTACAAGGTTATACCTAATTTGAGATAATAAATCCGAAATATTAATAGAAAGCGTATTTAATAACAAATAATAACCATAAGAATTTTCCATTAGTCTTCACTTTCATCCACAGCTTTAACATAATCGGGCTTAAAGTTTGTACGTATCATATTAGAGTTTCCCGTGGAGATTAGTTTTCCATTCATATCATAAATCTCAGATATAGCATGTAA
>SHMW01000080.1 GCA_008080735.1 Promethearchaeota archaeon | reverse complement strand
TCGTTAATGCACACCGCCAAGCAAGTATTCGAGGATAAGGCTTTAGAGGGACTGAGTTTACCAGATCCATGGATAGATTAAACTTGTTAAGAGGTTAAATATAAAGAAAAAATAAAGTGAGAAAACAAAATGAGTGAGGATATAGACGAAGGAGTAGTAAATCTCTTGGAAATGATAGTTCGCTGTTATGATTGCTGACTATCGTGCGCAGCTCACATCACAGTTGTTGATGAAGAGGGCAAAGAGGTTTACTCACGTAAACTAAACGTTGGTTTAGGATGAAATATCCAATACAAATAATAGATTGGATATGACTGCCCACGCACGGGTTAAAACCAACTATAAATTTAACATAAAAAATAATCACAAGGAAAAAAACAAGAAAGTGATCAAATATGGTTGTAGATTTTGAATTTAGGAAACAAGTTATGGATTATCATCAAGGATCTGATGTCATAAAGTACTGCTACCAATGCAATAGATGCACGGATAATTGTCCTGTTTCTTATGCCACTGACGAGTTCTATCAGTATAAATATAATCCACGAAGCAATATTTTGAATGCTCTATTGGGTTATAAAGAAAATATTTTTGGAGTAGATGAAATGGCAATCTGGGGTTGTACTGTCTGTGATACATGTGATGAAGTGTGTCCACAAAACATAGAATTAACAGAAGTCTTTACTCTCCTAAAGAATCAAAGCATCGCAAAAGGAAGAGGCCCTGAATTTATATATCAGCAAGCTGGTATGATCTATGAAAACGGAAAAGCTATTCCTATGCAATCGGCTATTGAAAGGAGGCGACAAGATTTAGGATTGCCAGATATTATGGCTCCAAATACCGAGGAATTACAGTCACTCCTGAATAACATGAAATTGAATCAAAAATTAAAATCAGGTGAATAATCAAATGACAGAATATAAAATGTTTGAGGGTTGTACAATTGGCAACAGAATTCCGTTCATAGAAGCATCCACAAGATATGTATTTGACAAATTAGGCATTGCGACCTCAGAAGCACCTTTTACATGTTGTCCAGATCCAACTGGCTTTAAAAGTTTCGACGATGATGGTTGGCTGGCTATTGGTGCAAGAAATCTGTGCCTTGCAGAAGAGGAGAGTAAGGATATTATCTCTTTATGTAATGGATGCACCAATACACTTCGAGGGGTGAAGCATAAACTTGCCCATGATAGCATTAAAAAAGGACAAATAAACGAAGAACTTTCAAAGATCGGAAAAGAGTATAAAGGATCGATTGATGTGCGACATTTTGTAGATGTATTGCATAAAGATGTTGGTATAGATAAGATCAAATCAGCTATCACCAAGTCTTTAAGCGATTTAAAAGTAGCATGTCATCCAGGATGCCACTATATGAGACCCCATGAATGGATGGAAACGGATGATGATCCTATGAGACCTAAAACTCTGAAGGAATTGACTGCTGCCTCTGGAGCAACTGTCGTGGATTATGAAGAAGAAGCGTTATGTTGTGGCTCTGCTGTATCTAATGCCTATGAAGAAGTTGGAATGCAGAATCTAAAACGTAAATTCGACAGTATAGTTAAGGCCGGAGCAGATGTAATCATTGTCAATTGTCCTGCTTGCTTCCAACAGTTTGATACAAACCAGCGAGATCTTTCCAAAGAGTTTGATCAAAAATATGATATTCCCGTATTGTACTTAACAGAGTTGTATGCATTAGCTATGGGAGCAAATCCAGATGATCTCGGATTGAAATATCATAGAGCAGGTCGATCTCAACTAAGGAATATGTAAGATCTAGGTTTGGGATTAAAAAATATCTTAAATTTCATTTTTCTTTTTATTTTTTGCTTATCTTTTGTAGTCTGCTAACTGGTAATTATTTAATTGGGAAATCTCTATGATAGTCCTATGATGATTTCCAAGTTATTAAAAATTTCTACAAAACTTAAAAGAATAAAGTATAAATAAAAAATTATCAATTTATATGTTGATATTTGATTGTAAAATAAGATATTCCAATGTGATAAGAGGGTATTTTAGTTAGTACAATATAGATATGTCGAGAAGAGATCCGACAAGTTCGTTGCCATGGATGATTCCGAATTTAGAAAATTATTCACATCTACTCTTAAATTTGAGTTTTAAACTAAATTCTGTTCAGCACTACAATATAGAGCCAAAATCCTTTTTGTTAAAGATATTTACTAACGGATTTGATGGTTTACTTCTTTGTATTTACCCATTAACCGATACACTCATTCTTGATGCATTGATAAATCCTCTTGGGGAGGATCATCAAATACAGATCACACTTCCCAACAAATCTTACAGTTTGAATGATGAATTTAATATGAGTTTCTTACCGTTTGGTTATCTCAGGGTAGAAAATAGTTTTAATTTTGTAGTTGAATTAGAACATTTTAACGTTATTCGCCAGTTATTTGCTTGGTGTCCATCTTTCTTATTTAAAAATATTAAATCTATTATCAAAGTTAATAATGCCTATCAAGAAATATATCCTAAATTTGAATTTCCAATGACTAGTTTTCATTTAGAAACTTGGTTTAAACCTAATGAACGCTCCATGCTCCTTAATTTTATTAATTTACTTGCAGAACTCGAGAGAGAAGAGACGCCTGAATTCAAATTAAAAATATTAGATATGAAAAAAGTGATTAGCATAACCAATGAATATCTTTTTGAAATCTCTGAAGAGGACTCCACCGAAGACCAGATAACTATAATTAAAGAACTAAGACGACTCAGAAATAACATCGATACATTGCCAAGAAGCAAAATTATTAGTTGGTTAAATGATATAATCGATTATTACTCATCTCAACTACACCAAAAACCTGTTTAAGATTAATATCAAGAATATTTCTGATTATGATTTAAAAATCTTAGTTTTCAAGAATATAATCAATAGTTTTATTTTTAGGAAGAAATTATCTAGATTACCATGTGTTTAGCAATTCCTGGCAAAATTATAGATATTTCTTCAGATGGAAATACTGCGAAAGTAGATTTTGATGGGATTAAACAAGATATCATAATTGCCTTAATCCAGGGAGCAGAAATAGGAAAATATGTGATTGTCCATGCTGGCTATGCCATTGAAATTATGGACGAGGAACAAGCAATGGAGGCAATCAATCAATGGGAAGAAATTGCCGATGATCAAGATCTAGAACTATCTGATATGCTATAAATCAAACACTTCTTCTTTTAGCTTTTTCAATTTCCCGTAGAGTGTTTTAATACTTTTTAGAGCAGCAGACTCCGGATTGTATTCGAGAGGGGGCTCCCCGTTAAGATCTGCTTTTCCAATTTCAGTATCATAGGGAACTGAATGATAAAGAGGCACATCCCACTCATCGATTCGTCCATCTATAATCTCTAATTGTGATTCATCAATTATTTTGTTGGCGACTAAGTAAATGTTAATAATCCCCAATTTTTTGGAAAGCTCGATAATTTTTTTACTTAAATCTAGCGATTTTTGAGATGGCTCTGTTATAACTAGCATTACATCAATTCCTTTAGCGGTACCTCGTCCTAAATGTTCTAATCCCGCTTCAAAATCGACGATAATAACCTCATCTCTTTTTACAAATAAATTATGAAGAAGCGTCCGAATTAACGCATTTTCCGGACATAAGCATCCTGTAGCAGGCTCCTCTATCCCACCTAGAACCAGAAGCTCTAATCCATCTGGACCCGAAACTTTATATTTATCTGGAATATCAGCCACCCTTGGATTAATATTATAAATTCCTGGTCCGCCCCCTTTGACTTCAGTTCGCTCTTTCACTAATTCCTTCATTTCTGAAATAGGAATAATATTCTTTTTAACTTCGGGATCAATTCCTAGAGTATAGCTTAAATTCATAGCAGAATCATTATCGATTGCCAATACATTATATTTATCACTTGCAAATAATCTTGCAAGTGTACCCGCTATAAGCGTCTTTCCTACGCCTCCTTTTCCCGAAACTGCGATTTTCATTTTCAATCTCCTAATTCATTTTTAGTTGGAATAGCGTTCTAAAGATATTAAACCTTTTTGTTTGAATTTAATAATCTTTGAGAAAATCTGTTATATTTTCATTTGAAATTTTTAAATTAATTTATATACTATAATAGAGGAATTATTAGATTTATCAGAGATGTACTTTATAAAAAGAAGAAAGAATATGATGCAATTATAAAATAAGAAATATCAACACTCGGTCTCATTAGGTTTTCTCATACTATTCATTTCTTTTGATATCTTCATTAATTCTTCAAATAATGTCATTTTCTCTTGCGGATCTTGAGTTTTCATTAATTTCTGGTTGATTTCTTCCAATTTTTCAGTGAGAATTAGAAACTCTTCTGGAGGGTCGACTTGATAAGTATATTTAATATTTCCATTCTGATCCTTCTCTGGATATATCCATTTTCCCAGCTCATCTGACCAATTCCACCTCCCAATCGGATATTCTGGCATTTTTTTTACTTTTTAAATAAGTTTAGTTATAAAAAATTTTACCATCTTGTTTCATTAAATAGATAAGTTCTATTTATATTTTTTGTTGGATATATCTCAACAATTTTTTAAATAAGAAAAAGCTAGTTCTCTCACATCCACATCCTTATCTTCAAGAAATTTAAGCATCACTTCTTTAACGGTTTCTGACTTTTCAAATTGAGTCAAGGCATTCACTACCTGATATCTTACAATCCAATTTGGATCATCAACAAGCGCTTTTAATGCTTCCAAAACTGGCTCAGCATATATATTTGCGAGGATCTTAATTGTAATTATACGAATTTCTGGATCGGAGTGAGTTAAATCCTCTATTAAAGTGCTAACAAAATATTCTTTCTTTTCTTCCTCCATTAAGTTAAACATTCGCTCTATCAAATGCATCTGGGAATAAAAATCTGAAGAAGTATAAGATAGGCTTTCCCGATGATTCATATTAGTCATGTGGCTTTTCCCTTTCGCCTCTTCTGTTAATTTTTTGCTAAGGGAATTGTTTTCTTGCTTTAAGGATTTATTTATTTGTTCCATTTTTTTCAAATTTGTTCTTGAACTTTCCAATTCTTCTTCTAAATATTCTAATTTCTCTTTATATGATTGAATTTTATCAGGAAATAAAGTTTCCGTATGAAATTGAGGTTTAGGTTCCGAAGTAATTCTATCTAATTCATTTTGTAAATAATCAATTTGCGCATTCAAATTATCATTTCGATTTTCTAATTGCTTAATCCTACTATTGGCTTCATTTAATTGATTCGAGATATCTCTATTAAGATCATTTTCTTCTAGCTTCAAGATTTTCGAATTTAAAGCGTCAATCTCTGTGGAATATTTCGAATTAGCTTCGGTTAACTCTTCAATGATTTTCTGAGCGTTTTGATATTTTTCTTTTTGTACCTTATTTGATAATTCTATACTAAGATCTTCTAGTTCAGAGTTTAAATTTGAAATACGTTCATTTAGATCATCTATTTCCTCGTTTTTATATATAAATTTTTCTTGGTATTCAAATAATTCGTCCTCTACCTTTTCTAATTGGAGTTCTTTACTCTCAATTTGCTCTCTTTGTTTTTGGATCAACTCTTTTAAAACTTTCACATCTTCTGGGATCGATTCTTCTTTCAATTTATTTTTCGCTTGGTCTTCAATAATTGCTTTTTGTTCCCTAATTGTAAATTTTAATCGTTTGATTTCTTCTTTTAGAAATTGTATCGTTTGTTCCAGTTGAGCTTGTGTTGAATTCTCCTTCTCCACCTCATCTATCAAATCTTTGATGTTATCATTCATATTCTCTTCACGTACTCTAATCAGTTTTAATTTAAGATGTCTATGATTTAATAAAATTTAGATTTAAAAAATGTTCACAATTTACTATAGCTTAAACTGAAAAATAACAGAAAATAAAAAATTGAGCTAAGTTTATAAAATTTGGATTTCTTTGATTTTGTCTCCTTGTTCGATAGAATCTACGATTTCTTGGTCTTTTTGACTTTTTATTTCTCCAAATATAGTATGTTTGTCATTAAGCCATGGAGTTGGGACATGAGTAATGAAAAACTGGCTGCCATTTGTATTAGGGCCTGCATTTGCCATTGCCAAAATTCCCGGTTTATCAAATTCTTTTCCACTCTGAAACTCGTCTTCAAAAGGATAAGATATTTGTTCTCCTTGATATGGAAAAGATTCAATTCCCTTACTGCTTGGTCCGCCTCTTCCTGTACCAGTGGGATCTCCTCCTTGAATCATAAATTCATCAATTACTCGATGAAAAGTGATTCCATCGTAAAAGCCTTGGTTCGCAAGATACAGAAAACTCGCGATGGTTTTAGGTGCATTATCATCGAATAGTTGTATATTTATATCACCTTTTTCAGTTACGATTTTAATTTCAGTCATGTTATTAGATAAAGATTTGGCTTATAAAAGAATTAAGGTTTAACTTAATTCATGAATGCTCGAATATAATAAACATATAAAACCAAAACCCTCAAATTATTATCTAATAATTTACAATTTGAAGATTTTTATAAAATGAAAATTTACTAAATCTTAAAAATAAGTTCCAAGTATAAACTCAATATTCAATAAATTCAACCATCATGCCTCAATCTGACATTTCTTACTTCTTCAATCCAAAAAGCATAGCTATCATTGGCGCAAGTGATACCGAAGGAAAGGTGGGTAATACAGTTCTTAAAAACATTATTAATTCCGGGTATAAGGGAGAATTGTATCCAATCAATCCGGGACATAAAACAATTTTAGATTTAAAAGCTTACCAGAGTGTGTTAGACGTTCCCGATGAAATTGAAATTGCCATTTTTGTTATCCCTAGTAAATATGTTGTTGAAGTAGCTAAAGAATGTGGTAAGAAAGGGATAAAAGGATTAATCATTATTTCAGCAGGTTTTAAAGAAATAGGTGGTGAAGGAGCAGAGAGAGAAGAACAACTGAAGCAAGTAGCGAAAGACTATAATATGCGTGTGTTAGGACCAAATTGTCTGGGGTTTATTGGGACTTATTATAACGGTTCATTTGCCGTTGATACCCCTAAAAAAGGGAATATCGCAATGATTTCCCAGTCTGGAGCTATGCTCACAGGGATGATGGATTATTCTATGGAACAAAGTTATGGATTTTATTGCAATATTAGTCTTGGGAATAAGGCAGATTTAGGAGCTGTTGATTTTATTGAATATTTAGCTGATGATGAGAATGCGAAAGTAGTCCTATGTTATCTAGAGAGTATCAAAGATGGGGATAGGTTTTTAGAAGTTGTTCCGAGAGCAGCACAAAAAAAACCAATTATCATATTGAAATCTGGGAAAAGTGAGGCTGGAGCTCGAGCTGCCTCTAGCCACACAGGAGCTTTAGCGGGTTCTGATAAGGCATATGATTTAGCGTTCAGCAAATGTGGGGTGATTCGGGCAAAAACTATTGAGGATCTATTCGATTTCGGAGAGATATTTCTATACCAACCGATACCAAAAGAAAATTCATTCGCAATCATAACAAACGCTGGGGGTCCCGGAATAGTCGCAACTGACGCTTTCTCAAGCGAGAATCTGAAATTAGCAGAGTTTTCGGAAAAGATTTTACATGTTTTAAGAGAAAACCTACCCCAAGAAGCAGCTATATTCAATCCTGTAGATATAGTCGGAGATGCTACTCCTGAAAGATATGTTTTTACTCTAAAAACACTATTTGGAATCAATAATAAAAATAATAACGAAGATACCGAATCAAACCAAATCAGCACACATGGTTGTTTAATTATTTTAACTCCACAAGCACAAACAAAACCTAAAAAAGTGGCAGAATTAATACATCAAATCACATCGAAACATCTCAAGGATAAAACCGTTATGTGTGCATTTATCGGTGAAAAATCGATAGCAGAGGCTAGAAAATACTTAAAAGATAACCATATTCCATGCTATCAGTTTCCCGACCGAGGGGCTCACTCTTTAAAAACGATGATAGAAAGAAGAAAATATTTAGAAGAAACTCCCCTCTCAGAATTAGAAATTCCCGAATTTGAAGTGAATAAGAAAAGAGTAAAAGAAATAATTGAAGCAGTTAGAAAAGACGAGAGAACTGTATTATTAGGCACGGAAACGGCTGAGATGTTTGAATGTTACGGAATTCAATCTCCCAAATCTAAATTAGCTCATACTCCTCGAGAAGCAATGGAAATTCAACCAAAAATTGGAAATTCGATTATGAAAATCGTAAGTCCTCAGATTACTCATAAATCTGATATTGGAGGGATTGTCAAAAATATTAATAAACCTGAAGATGCTTTTGAAGCCTATATTGAAATTGTGAATAAAGCTAAGAAATTTGGGCCTCAGAATGCTAAGATCTATGGAGTAGAAATTCAAGAGATGATTGATTTTAGCAAAAAAGAGAAAGTGAATGAACTAATTTTAGGGATGTCGAGAGATCCCCAATTTGGTCCGATGGTGATGGTGGGATCAGGTGGAATATATGCAAATTTCCTGGAAGATGTAGCATTTGCTTTATCTTATAAATTTACTGAGGATGATGCGATAGCTATGCTCCAGAAAACAAAAGTATATCGATTATTGCAAGGTGTGAGAGGTGAACAACCTTCTGATATCGATGCAGTTATAGAAGTGCTTCAAAGGTTAGCCCAATTGGTGAATGATTTTCCACAAATTGTAGAAGTAGATATAAATCCGCTGTTATCTTTTATTGAGGGTTATAGCGCCGTCGATATCAAAGTTACACTCGGTAGAGAATAAAAAATAAAGTTAGAAATTAATTAAATAAAATAGAATATTACAAAAATATAGAGGATTAGAATGGCAAAAGGAATATATTTAGTATCTCTAAACGAAAGAGTAGGAAAAACGCTTCTTTCTATTGGAATTATTCAAAAATTAAAAAGGGATGGAAAAAAAGTTGGATATTTTAAACCAATCGGGACGCCCAAATCAACATTCACAAATAAAGCAGATACGGATGTTGGATTTTTGCAAAGCTGTGTAGATATTACTGAACTTCCTTATGATTTACTTTCTCCCATATCAATTCCCGAATGCTTCTATATTGATCTTATTAACGCAGATAAAAAAGAAGAATTTATTGATCGAATTAAAAATGCGTATCAAGAAGAGGCAAAACAGTATGATTATATTATAATAGAGGGCGCTCAAAGCATCAAAAAATATATTCGAGTTGGTGTGGATGATGTGTCGATTGCTAAGGCATTAGATATTAATGATTTAGTTTATATTGAGACAGAATCTTCTGATAAAAGTATTGATAATATTTTCTTCACAAAAAGATATTTTGATTATCGAGATATTAATATTAAAGGGATAATTTTCAATAAGATTGATCATGATTATTTCGCACGTATTAAAGAGCTACAAGAAGAACATATCCGGAGATATGATATTCCAATTATTGGAATTATTGGAAAAAGTTTAAAGCTTTTAGCCCCTAGAGTATCAGAAATAAAGGAAGCAATTGGGGGAACACTTATTAACGAGGCAGCTTCCTCATCTCTTGAGAATCGCTCAGAAACATATCTGGTTGGTGCTATGGGTCCACAGGCAGCCCTAAGATATCTCAGACAAGTGAAAAAAGTTGCTTTTATTACAGGAGGGGATCGTTCAGATTTAGCTCTCACCGCTCTTAATGAGGATATATCATGCCTCATTTTGACAGGATTCATGAAACCGGATACTTCTGTAATAACGGCAGCGAACAATAAAAACGTCCCCATTATTATAAGCCCTTCCGATACATATACTACTCTCAGAAATATGGAGAAAATAAAACCAGGAATTCAAGAAGATGAGATAGAACTGGTATTAGATTTAGTAAAGGATGCGCTTGATTGGGATATATTGCTAAAATGATGGAAAAAATAAATAAGGATATTAATGTCTACTAAATTAACATTGAATAGGTTCTAAATTAAGTCTAATTCCCTCATTTTTTGTGTAGCGATTTTATTTATTTCTACAGATTTCTCCATATTTATATTGGATTCACCCGAAATTCTAAGATACGGACTCGTTCCCGATCTTCTTATTAACATCCAGCCTTCATCATAATCAAATCGTACTCCGTCCATCCTATTAATTCTTAATACTTCATTTCCCAGATATTCAAACGTATTCTTCATTATAGTTATGATATTTTGATTAATTTCATCTGAGAATGGAATATCCTTCTTTAATCGATAACTTTGACGATAGAATGGATATTTCGGAATATTTTCTAATAATTGCCTCAGACTTTTATCTTCTTGCACCATCATCTTTAAAACCCGTGCTATAGTGGCGATAGAGTCTGGTCCATAATGGATATCCGGCCAGATATAAGTTCCTGAATTTTCTCCTCCTAAAAACCCGTTTTTTTCCTTTAACGCTATAGCTACCTTAATGTCTCCTACTTCACATCGTTCAACCTCACAGCCTAAGGGATTTAAAACATCCTCTAATAAGCTTGATGAGTTTATTGGAGTTACAATAATTTTGTTTCTCCCATTTATAATCCCTCCATCCTCCTTCTGGAGTTCATATTTCGCCATAAGAGCTAAAAGTCTTATAGGATCTATTATTTCTCCCTCCTCATCTAGAAAAATGATTCTGTCAGCATCTCCATCAAGAGCTAAACCGATGTCCTCAACCTGAGAGGTTTTTAAAAATTTTGAAATTTGGATTAAATTTTCCTTACTCGGTTCACTATGTCTTCCAGGAAAATGTCCGTCCATATTCGCATTAAGCGTTGTCAGATTAATATTATAACTGCTTAGCAATTTTGGAACGATTTCGCAACTCGAACCATTCCCAGGATCAACAATAATATTCAAATTCTTTCCATTGAACTTAATTTTTTCCGTAATCTGATATATATGGGAGTCATTGATATCGTTGATAGTGGTAACTTTTCCGACTTGATCCCATTCTGTCTTAATAAAGTTCTTTTCTTCATATATTCTGGAAATTTCTTCTTCTTGATCGGGGGTAAATCCCATCCCTGAAGGATTCCAAAATTTTAGCCCTATGTATTCCGGAGTATTATGGCTGGCAGTAATCATACATCCAGCATCAGCATCCATTAATTCTAAAGATATCGCTAATGTAGGGGTGGTGACGATTCCTAATGTTTTTACAGTACATCCCGCGCTAATTAATCCAGAGATCAGCGCATATTCGATGGGAAGCGCGGACATACGTATATCTCGTCCAATTACAACTGTAGTTCCATTAGGAAATTTAGATGTCTTGCGGTTTAGATATGTTCCTAACGCTAATCCCACATCTAAAGCCATATGGGGAGTAAACATTAAATCGTTTTCGCTATAATTTAGAAAAATTTTTCTAATTCCACTAGTGCCAAATATATTTGAAATCTTGCTTTTTTTGCGCACTTTTTTTTCAGTTGTCATTTGGTTTTGCTACCCTATTCTTTAAACAAATCTCTATTTGATTAAAAAAGTTGTATATTACTAAAAAGGAATCTTAATTTTTATTATTTTTTAGGGAATTTTTTAATAAAAAATCTAAGGTACAAGTTTTTCCCTTTTTTTGAAACCATGAAGATATAGATTCTTCGTAATTTTCGACATTCCCGGACAATGTTCCCAATCCTTTTTATATTCACATTCTAAGCAATCTTTTTCAATTCTATTCGCTCTTATGTAAGCAATTACACCTGTAAAAAAGCTAACTTCCATAATTGAGAAAATTTTTATTATTAAAGGGAGAAATGGTATATAAATAATAGCTAGAATATACCAACCCGTTCCAATACCGATTGAAACTTTAGTAAGGATTTTCAAGATTTTAAACTTAGTTAGTTCTAAAAAATTAAGAATAAGTGGTAAAAAAAAGAGAAAAGATGAAAAGAATAGTGTGATAATTGTTTGTGGGTTCATATCAAAAAAAATTAAACTCAAGATGATTGTTATGAGAATTGTGGGGTAATAGGTAAAACATCCTATGCATAATTTATACTTTCCCAGAACATAGACGTGTTCAGAAAATTTCTCACAATTAGGATGATGCGATAATAGAATTGGTCTAATATCACTAAAGAATAATTTAATACGTTGAAATTTATGCCTTATATTCATAAAATAGATTTTAAAATTTTTTAATTTATATTTTTGAACCACATATTGGACAGAATTTAGCTCCTTGAGGAACAGATGAACCACAACTTGAACAGTACTTTTTTGCCTCAAATTCTGTTTTCTCTTCTTTGGATTCAGTAATCGGTTTGACAGGTTTAGATTCAATATCAGAAATGTATTTAGCAACTTGATCATCAGATCTTTTTGATCTCGAAAAGAAATATGTCAATGCTCCGCTAATTATCGCCCCTATTGGTCCAATAACTAAAAATAGAATTGAAAAGATAAAATTACTAATACCCGAATAATTATAGGGATCACTTAACGCACTAAAAGAACTCGTAAATGTGAATACAGCATAAATTGTAAGACCACTCATAATAATTGTCATAATAAGTGCAACTGAATACATCCAGTTAAAACTTTTCTCCGATATATCAAATGATTCATTTTTAGAGATATTTTTTAAATATTCAATTCTAACTTTGTCGCTTTTAGTTTTTATTCCGATTAATTCTACTCTATCAGAGGGAACTCCTATTGGTTTTTTTCTTAAGGCAAAACAATAATGAATATTATCGTTATCATCCTCTAATAGAAAAGAATAATTTCCCGATTCTGATTTGGTTAGTTCCTTTATTGTTCCCTCTAATTTGATTATATTTCCCGCCATTTTTTAATGTGAAAAATAAAAAAAGAAGTTAATTGATTTTTATGAAGTTATTACTTGAGGACTTAATCACGTACGACTAAATATATGATACAACCGAGACACCCAGTCAACAATACTATTAATAACCACACAGTAGCGTTCATATCTCTTTTTTGAGCGTCCTTATATACCCAAATAGCTAGAAGGATTCCTACAATATAAAAAATGACAACAGGAATAAGAATCCACAGCCACATCATGGTAAATATACCACCTAAATCTGGAATCGTCATATTTTTTTCACTCTTCTTATTTTTTATTTATTGGTGATGTAAAGTTCATCTTTAATCTATTTAAATCTTACTAATATAGCCTATTATTTGGTTAAAAAATTGAAATAAGATTTTTTCAATTTTGAAATTCAAAATCTAGGTTTAATCAAATCTGACTAAATCGAAAAATTTATGTAATTTTTTTTATATTTCAATAAAGGAAATTATTTCTCCTATTAGGACAAGAAAATGGTCGATTGTTAAAAAGTTCCACTTAATCTATTATAATGAGTATCCCTTAAATATACTATCTGAATTAGTATAAAAATGCTGATTATAGAAATGATCCCGTTATAAGTAATGAATGTTTCCAACATTATACTGCTTAAAGCTACTAATGATTATATAATTCTGCTAATAGTTAAGAGAGGAATTACGATCTCTAATACCATGAGCAATGGATAAATCAACAGAATCTATTAGTCGACAGATTTCGCACAGAACGAAATTACATGATAAGGAATTCGGAAATTAACAACTTTCAATGTACGGAATTCTGCAAACTTATATATAAATAACGACTATTTTTATCTATAATTAATTCAAAGTTTATTATCACTATGTTTTCTAACGAAATAGAAACAAAAGATTCAGTTAATTTGATTGAATCATTTAATCAAATTAAAGTAATTTTATCTGGATTGGCTCAGATATTTGAACTAAATTACAGTGAAGATGATTTTTTCCACGAAGTTGCTAAGGATAATCTTATCATCTTAGAGAAAAATATTCCTAAAATTCTATCAGACAGTAGAAACCGATCAGAAATTATTAATCATCTGAAAAAAGTTGATTTGGTTAAAGTTAATCAAGATCGACAAAAGAATTTATCCCTAAATCCTTAAAACCTCATATCATAACGAAAATAGAAGATAAAAAAAGATTAAATAATTTTCAGATTCTTGTTTATCTATCGGGGGCTTTTCTTCCTAACCATTCTTCATAGAACACATCGATTTCAGGAAAAAAATTAAAAACCAACGGATAAGCAGGGGGTACGCTCTCCGCTTCTAAGAGAGTGAAGCATCCTGGACAATAATATTCCCTAATTTCCATCCAGTTAGGATCGCATCCCATATCTTTCGGATAAAGCTCATTTATTTCCTCAATAGTATCTCTGACCCGTATTCGGCACTTCTTTTTCCAATTTTCTCTATAATCTCCGAATTCATGTCCACAATCGCATTTTATAATTCGAGTGCCATCTTTAGCGACAATATGTAAATGTTCATGGAGAGGCAAAATAATTTTCTCTTCCCATGGGACTTTATCTTGTAGGATATCTAAGATCATATCAAATCGATTCGGATCCTTATCATCACCAATTATCAGCTTTAATTCATCCCATTTAAGCTCTCCTTCAATTAAACGCTCTAATGTCCTTTTATCATATTTTGGCAATTTAATTCACCTCCATTTCGAAATTTTTGGGAAGATCCCAAAATTCTAGAAAATGCTTTCTCCACTTGTCCGAGAGCTTAATACTTTCTGAGTACATCCGTGTTATGTGTTCTCCGAGCTTATTCTGTGTAATCTTATCCCTCTCATATTGCCAAAATTCTTCATAAGTCATCGATTTATTCTCTCTTTCTCTCTTTAATTCTTCTTGTCTTTCTGCAGTTTCTACCTCTTCAATTGCCCAGTTCTTAGTTTCTTCATCATATCTCGCGACAGCGCCATAGACATTATAAACAATATCCTCTGTATAGATCCCATCATTAAGGTCTTTCTGAATGAGATCCAACTGTCTCTCTAACGGATCACCATATCCCGGCCCACCACTAAGTGCAAAATGCACCATATCATAGTTATTTAATGTTACTGGGTATATAGAAGCGTAAGGTTTTCTTGTAATATCTGCTTGGAGCATCCTTTCAAATTCACCATCGCTAGGATCGGGATCTCCTAAAGGATATTTCTCTTGGTTATCAATTAGTTCTTTAAGGTTTGTATTTTTTGCGATTAATCGATATCCCGTAGCATGGGGGTATCCACCGTGCATTCCTCCGGAGCCGTGAAATGAAAGCCCATCACGAGCCCCAAAAAAGTCTACATCTTCAGAGTTGGCAATCATTGCAACGCCAGCATAATTTGCTCCACCCCTGAATTTACCATGCCCAGCTGTATTCGGTTTAATTTTGCGCGATAAATAAGGAATCCCCCCTTGAAATAATTCCCACGTTTCGACATCTCCTAGATCAGATTCTGGGTTCCACATCGCATAACCCCAATCTAACCCATCCCTTACCGCACTCGCCCCTAATCCTTGACCACTTATCTCAAATGTTGATAACGCCCATCTGTCTCCTTTGAGAGGTCCACTTGAATATACTCCCCCTCCTTGAATCGCATCGCCTGTGAATCCATACCCGGGAACCACTTCTTCACGATAACCTCGAGAAAATAATCCAAATGACAGACATTTCATCATTCCCGTATACGCCGGGATTAAATTACCCCACGGGCTCTGATAGCTCAAATAAGGGTCTCCAGGATTACACCAAGTCCCAAGGGGATAATTCTTCTTGACAGCAAAATAAGCTCCATCATTCACTTTATCCCCATAAATTAAAATCTGAGTTAACAGTACCCACTGCCCGCCTTCCATTGCACCTTTTCCGCAGTTCATTGGATTTGGTCCAGGACCGCTTGCTCCTTCAAAATCAATTGAAAGTCCACCATCCTTATCTATAATTATTTCAATCGGTTCATTTGTTATTTTATTCATCTTTGCTCGAGGTTGCCATGCCTCCTCTTTAAAAGGAACATCGAAAAATGAAGCTGCTCGATATATACCTGGTATCAATCGTTCTTTCACCCGTTTTAGAACGATTCGTCTCCCCTCCTCTATTGCTTCACGTATGAATTGTTTATAATAATCTAACCCTTCTTTTTCAATAAAATCAAGAACTGCGTCCCTTATCATGAGATTCCCCGCTAACCTGCATTTCTCATCAAGTTCCCAGTATAAAGGTGTTCGTACAGATCTACGGGCATTTATCATATGATCTTTCCAAATTTTATCATTGGATCCAATTTTGCGACAAGTATAATATACTCCGTCATCGAATCGCTGTACAGCAGCAACTAAATCATGCCCTGGAGTAATTCCCCCCGTATCAATTTGATGAGTAACCCCCCCAGCCCAACCAATTAGTTCGCCTCTCCAAAAGATCGGTATTATCGTCTGAACATCTGTAGTGTGTACATTTCCACATTCAGGATCATTATTTAAGAATATATCTCCTGGATTAATACCAGGATCCTCTTCATATCCTTCTTGGATCATGAATTTGATAGCTTCACTCATTGTATGTACATGTACGAGGATTCCTGTTGAGACCACTATCGAATCTCCTTCGGGAGAATATAATGCAAAACATAATTCGCCTATTTCTTTTACAATTGGAGATGCTGCTACGTGCAAAGCGGTTTCTCGAGCCGAAACTAACGCTCCCCGCAGACTTGCATATGCACGTTCATATCTGAATGGATTTTTTTGTTTTAAGCTTAACCTATCAATTCCGTAATAATTTCCAGTTTGTCCAATATATTCATCACTTTCATGAAGCATTTGCTTTAAGCTTTTACCTTGCCAACCAATATTATTATTTTCCATTTATTATACCTCCATATGAAATATTCTGTGTTTATCTAATTTGACTCTGTATCCGGGAGCGATTAATAAAGTGGTGGCGGGTGCTTCGACTATGGACGGACCATCAATAATATTCCCGCATTCAAGTAGATTCATTTCCCATAAGGCGGCTTCATGCCACCCATCTCTCCAATATATATCTCTATACCCTTTCGATGCCGATTCTGGAGGACTTTTACTTATTTCTTGTTCTTCTGGTAATTTAGGTTTTGGGACAGGTACAATTCCAGTGGCAACAGCTTTAGTTATATGATATCCAAGTTCTGGGCTTTTTGTGCCTCGTTTGAATACTTTTTCGAAAAGATCATCATATTTTTTTGTCAGAATTGAAAGATCTTCGGGTTTTATAGTTTCCATGGGCGATTCCACTTCTAAATCATCCAGCATACCTAAATATTGTATTCGTAAAGAGGGTTGAAAGATCATCTCTTCTGGGTCTCTTCCTTCTTTTTTAAATTCTTTTTGAATGTCTTTTTTAAGTTGAGACCATGTTGCGTTTAGCATCATTGCGACCGCATCTGTTAAACTCCCATCGGGTGTTATTATTAAATCAACAGATTTTTCGTGACGATATGAATGATCTGCACACGCGCACCCAAACGCACTGAATGCTGCCGCCCATTCGGGAATTAATATATCCTCAAATTTTAAGCCACTTGCATATCCAGCAACATGAAGTGGACCTCCTCCACCGAACGAAACTAAGGTATAATTTTCTGGTCTGAATCCTAATCCTTGAATCATCCCATTAAGATGGTTTTTCATATTGATTTCAATCAAATCCAATGCCCCTCGTGCAGTACTATATGCATCCGAATTTAAAGGATCTGCTATTTGCTCTTCTATATATTGATAAGCTCTCTCCTTATTGAGCGCAATTTTCCCACCTAAGAAATAGTCCGGATTTATATATCCTAAAATGAGACTACAATCCGTCATAGTGACGGTTTCGATCCCAGAATCTTCATTACATACACCAATCAAATATCCGGCACTTTCCGGTCCAAATTCCAATCTTCCAGAGATATCATTGTATCTCACATACATACCTGTTCCCGCACCAATCGAATCGAGCGCAATCATAGGTATATTTAATATGAATCGTCCTAAACTGGATTCCCATTTTGTGGGGATATATCGTTGACTTAAAATTCCAACATCAAAACTCGTTCCACCTACGTCCGAAGAGACTAAATTTGTGATATTATACTTTTCTGCTAGAAATTTTGTGCCAATCATCCCTCCAATAGGACCGGATACCATGGTTGGGATAAGACTTTTATGATAGGGAGAGATTGTACCGCCGTAAGAGGTCAATATTCTTAGCGGAGCTGGAACACCTTTCTGTTTTAAAGTTTCTGCGATGTTTATCATTTGAGCGCGAGATGGTTCTGCAGCATATTGTTCTATAAGGAGTGCATTTAATCTTGGTGTTTCCCCCCTAACGGGATTATGTTCACTTGATAATACAACTGGGATGTCATTATTACGTTTTTTCATCGCTTTTTTAGCTATTCGTGCTATCTGTTTTTCATGCCTGGGATTCATATAAGAGCACAATAAGCAGACGCATATACTATCAACTCCTATGTCTAATAGATCATTAACAGCTTGTTCTGCTTCGTCCTTATACAATGGAATGAGTTCTTCTCCCCAAAAATTGATACGCCCCCTAACCCCTTTTACATTTTTATGAGGTATAAGTGGTTCTGGGTGTTCATGCTCTCGCGCATGTAATCGTCCCCCATAATCAAGCCAAATCCAACATTGAAGGGCGCGCCCAAGTCTATGAAGATCCTCAAATCCCGCGTTAACTATAACACCTATGTTAGAATTTCCTTCTCTTTCTAAAAGACGATTAAGCATCGCTGTTCCCGAATATACTAATGCATCTACACCTAACGCAGCATTATCAATAGTTAATTTCCATGGAATAAGAGAATCATTAATTGAGTTCAATATGCCTCTATATTCTTCACTTGGAGTGGTTTGTGCTTTTCCTACAGAAAAATTCCCCTTATCATCGATAATGAATGAATCGGTCATAGTCCCTCCAGTGTCTAATGCAATCGATTTTAAAGTAAATTCTTGTAAATTTTCATCAGGTTTCGACAATTTATCCACCTCTAAATTAATTATATTTTAATTTAATTCAAAAGTTGTTGGAAAAGTCATAAATTCAGATAAATTTCTCTCTAAAATTTTGATTTTTCCAAAGATTTCGATTAAAATTGTATGATAAATCTTATTTCTCTTTTTTTACTTATAAAAGTTTAGTTCCAATTAATCGAAACAAAAATTAAGAACTCTATTCTTAATGAATTCTTAAAATAGAAAGACCATTTATGATCAAAAACCTTGTAAGAATTCAACGAAAAAAAGATTAAAGAACAATTAGTTTTATTTGATATAGGAAGCTTTTTAAATATGAACAAAGTATCAAAAATACTAATTGAAAACACGATGTTTTTATTGTATAAAGATAAAATAATTAGAAATTTAATTGAAAAATTTCCGATGAGGGATGAAAATCTACTAAAGATAATATTATTTAAGCAATTTCACTGATTCTAAAACTAAATTATGGTGAAATATGAATTCTTCATTTTTGCTTTTTCTAATATTTAATTAGTTTATATTTAATTTATTATCCAATTTTTCAGCGCATCTATAGTTTTAGAATTAAATTATGAAAATTTAGATTTATAATCTTAATGATAAAATAAAAAAACGAGTTAGAGCTGTTTTAGATTAA
>SHMW01000079.1 GCA_008080735.1 Promethearchaeota archaeon | reverse complement strand
TAATATAAACCCTCATCTCTTTATTTATCTAAAACCAGTAGTTCTTACCGGAGCACTGATAGGAGGAAAGCTAAACTTTTTCACAGTAGCAAATATTACACGTTCTGGGTATAAAACGCCCCGAATAGTTGTTAGTTCGGCAAAAGTTCACTATACAAATCAAGGAATAATGAAAAATAAAGAATTTAGTGTAAATATACCTTCTGAGGATATGGTGGATGTAACAGATTACTGTGGCATCACTCAAGGTAAGCGAAAGGATAAATCCATATTATTTGAAGCTTTTTTCGGAGAACTTAAAAACTCTCCACTTATCAATGTAGCGCCAGTTAATATGGGAATAAAGTAGTAGAAACCGTGGACTTAGGAGGGTCCAATTATATCTTTATTGGTGAGATTTTTAATGCTTATGCTGACGAAATATGCTTGACTAATAGTAAACCAGATATGCAAAAGATCAAGCCAATCGCATATTCTACGATTGATATGAAATGCTGGACAATAGGGAAGACTTTAGCTAAAGCATATAAAATTGGAAAGAAATACAGAAAAAAATTGGAGCAATAAGAAGAAAGCTTTAATTCATTTTTTTTTGTACGGATTAAATGAAGTATTTGACTGACCTTTTTGAAAACATTTATAATCTTGTATTTAGAATTATTATACATTAAAGTAACCTTTATAGAGTTCATTCTCAAATTTTGAGAAATGAGCAATTTATCTAATAATTTAACTAATTAGCCTAATACGTAATCTGAGAACTATCGAATAATTAAATGAGCTTTATAAAGCTTTAATGAAAAATAAAAAAAAAAGAGATTATAAAATGCAATGGATATGTGTTGCACCTGAAGTTATATGTCTATGTCCCTCTCCTTCTGAAATGATCCAATCTGGAGTGTTGGATATCACAGAATTGGTAAAGGATGGGATAGCGAGTGTTGATGAGGTTGCGGAAGCAGCAATAAACTATACCAATAAAAACATCGATGAACTAAAGGATAAAATGGGAGATACTGTAGAAACGATTGCCGATTTGCCAGGGGATATATTTGATCGATACTTGCAACCCGTAATAGATAAATTATTGGAATGGATGAAATTTATCTTTGAAAAACTTCTAGATGGTACTAATGCAATCTTAGGAGGAATTAGTGATGTTGTATATGAAGTCAGTTTGCTAATCTATAAAGCAATATTTAGAGTGTGTCTTGGAGCGGACGAGATTAAAAATCTCGCCAGGGATGTCTTAAATTATTTATTAGAACTAATGGGTACTGATCTTGAGGAGGCTGAGAGATATATTGAAAACACAGAACCATTTAAATCCATTTTACCTCTATTTGAAACGCTACAAGAAATAATCGAGAAAATAGAATCCATAGTTACTTCACCTCAAAGATTATTAGAGTCCTTAGTTGACGAGTATATACGTCCTTTCATTGTAGGTTATTTTGAAGGATTACTCCCATTGGATAAAATTCCTCTTCCGGGTATTGAAGATTTAATTCTTAATATCGCAGTTGATAATGTTTTTAACGTGGGGCAGTTATTCGGAGATGCTACAGCAAGTTTACGAAAATCAATGGAACGAATAGTCGAATTCCTTATTACTTTAGTAGGAAATGAGGCATTAAAAGAGGAAAATAATCCTGATGCTGATGTTCCGAGTTGGAGATTTGATATTTTAGCGTTGATACTTACTTTAGAAGGTATAGTCGTTGGATTTATTACATTTCATCCCGATTTTCCTGCAACAACTAGCGGTTTACCAGGACAGGTTGGTACGGCACTAACGGTGATTGGAGTATATCTAGGATACCTCAATATTATAAATTCAGTTATGAACACAGCTTCAAGCGGAAAATTTGACGAAGGGCTTTCAGAACATCTGAATGGTATCAAAAGGACTAAAGATCTCGCAATAACAAATTCAACCGCTATGGTAATAACAATAGCAGGATTAATAACTCAGATTAAAGGAGGGGCTAGTCCTTATGAGTATATAGTAACTGCCTTGAGTTTTTTGGTTTGTCTTGGAGGATTTGCATGCGCTATGGGAAGTAATAATATTACAAGTGAACCCATCTTAATGGCATTAGCAGAATTATATGAAGAATTGGGGTTCGATGAAGAGGAGGAGAAAAATCCCGCAGAAATGGCTAAAGATAATGAAGTTATTCCTGATGATCCAAAGATTAACGAATATTATAAGGACTATGAGAGCATTAAAATCATTAGAGCAAGCCCCATAGTTAGGGTCACTAAACCTTGGTATGGTCCTGAAATAATTAATTATTGTTTTATTGATCTAGATTATGCTAGAACGGTAGCAGAAGATTTCATTGATGAAAATGATAATATTACGGGGATGTGGTTATCTACCAAGGTAAAAAATGACAGTATTGCTGAAACAAGGATAAATGTTGAATTTTACTATTCCATTGAGGGCGGTCCCGATCAATTAATTCATGATGCTACTCAAGATAAAGAAAATGGAGATATTTTGAAACCGCGAGAAATAAAGGAAGTTTGGTTTCAAAATTGGGATGTTTCTAAGAGTTTAGCTCAAGAGATTTTGGAGGGAAAATGTAGTGTTATCGCAAAAGTCCATATAAATGGAGATTATGATTCAAATAAAAGTCAATTAATAAACTCGACTAAAATAAAAATTCCTCCTTACCTAAAAATCGAGCCAATTGAACTTTCAAGTAGTGGAAAATTAAGGACCAAAATGTTTGATAATGCAGAAATTCCATTGGTAAGAGAAGGAGATATTATCACATTATCAAGTAGCGTAAGGAATACTGGAGGGGCTTTTGTTAATTATAGGAATCTATGCGTTAGATGGTATCTTGATGATAGAGAAGGAAAAAATCAATTGATATCGAAACAGTATTACACATCATCAGATAATATTAATTATAATGATGAAACTGGTGTAAGTTTGACATTGGACACTACCAATTTGGGATTGAGTACCTATGGTATAGAGGGGTGGATACGAAAATTTAAAGTAGCAATTCTAGAAAAAGATTTTGAACATTTAATGGGAGAAAATATTCCAATATTTACTGGAAGACAAGAACAATCAGTAAGCATAACCTTTGATTCTTGGCCACCTGAACTTGTTAAACCTAAATTATCAGTAGATAAGAGCGTTGCTGTTGAAGGTGAGACAATCATCGTCGGATCTAGATTAGAAAATACAGGAAATGGTCCACTCAACATACGCAATGGAGAAATTTTGTTCAAAGAACTAGATGAAAATAAGAATGAGCAAAATATTGAAAAAGTTGAAACAAGGATAATTCAATCTAACTTTGAGAGAACTCCATTTGAAAATGGAACAGCAGAATCACATACCGAAAGTAAGATGATTAGTTTTGAATTCATAGCTTCTTACGATATGTGGATAGATTCTATTGAATTATTATCCATTTCAGGATCGACCGAGAAAGTCCGATGTTCCGAATTAAATATATCCTATTTAGGATATAAAATCTCAGAATTTTCTGAATATGACGCTACACATGGAATTCATTATCTCCAAAATTCCGTGTTATTAAAGGAGGGTGAAACATATTTCTTTGAATTTGCTGGATTATCTGGAGAAGTTTTAATTGAAAAGGGAAGATATTTATTAGGGGAACGAGATATTATTAAAAATAGTCTAGTTACACTTAAAGATGGGGGAGTGCTTTATTTTCATCCTAAATTTAAATTACACTGTCTTAAGTCTTTACCTCCAAATTCGTTTGGATACTTTGAATACATAATGGATACTACAGAGAAAACCGATATTAAGTATATTCAATGGGAATTTAATTCTGATAGCTTAGATCTTCATATGGTAAGCCAAAAAGCCATTAGAATTGAGGAAAGAGAAATCAAAGCATTCAGATTCAAAGCTGAGAAAACTTTAGAGACACTAACCTATCATAGAGTTGCTGAGTTTCCAATTGAAATTATTAAAGAGGATGATGTAGATAGTATACGAGTGAAAATTAGTTCAAATTTAATTAAATCACAAGCCGAAAACTATACTATTTTTATTAAAGAAACATCAAATAGTAAGGCTAAGCCACTTAATCATCAAGTTTATACTCTATCGGAGGATAGGGTTCAGAGTTTAGTAATCGGTATAGCTGCTTCTCGGAATATTGTCAAAGGTACAACATTAAATTTTTCAATAATAGGAACTGCCACTGTGAAAGAACAAGAAATTAAAAAAGATTTAAAATTAAAAATAAACGTTATTAAGGATTTTTCAGAGATATTTTTGTTAAAATGTGAAGACCCTCATCATAAAATGAAAAGAGATTATGAAACTCAGTATGTAGTAAAAATAATTAACAATTCAAATATTAAATTAGATTTAGAAGTTGAAACCATCGGTCAATCTGAAGCTTTGGAAAATAATTGGGACTATTTCTTTTCATCTAACAATAAAAAAGAGCTGAAATTGCAATTAACTGGACGAAGAGAGGATCTTCTATTTAATGTTAAATCAACTCAGAAGGCACAAAGCTTTGAAGTCACAAATTTCATATCAGTAAAATACAGTTGGGATCCATTGGAATCTAATAATTCCAAATTTATGTTTAATAAAGAATTAGCATTATTGACTAGTTTTGAAGCAAAGTCCCATCCCTTAGGAGTAACATTTCGATCCTCACCGAACGCAGGTGATCCAGGAATAACCTTAAAATTAATAGCCCAATTTAATATCTTTCCTTCGGCGGATAAGGAATTTTATAATGTAATTATTAATATAGAGGGAGATGTTGAGTTAATAAGCAGACCACCTCATAATTTCAAATTAAAAAATGGTGATAGTCGTAAAATTATCTGGGAAATCAAAATTCCCGAAGATGTAATGATTGGAAACAAGATTCCCATCAAGTTAGTCAGTGGAGTTGCTGAGGATCCAAGGAAATTCACGAATATTATAAATATTGATATTACGAATAACAGAAAGGATTATCAATTCGCATTAAAAAGAGATTGGCGGATTTTATCTGTTGTCCAAGGGAAAAGAGCGACTATAAAAGTTACGCTTGAAAATATTGGGAGAAAATATGACACTGTAATTATTTCTGCCGCACATACATTACCAAGTGGATGGTGGATATATCCGAAGAAGAAAAAGATCTCGTTAACTCCTGATAGCACTCACTCCTATAAAATAAATGTTAATTCACCCAGATCAGCAAAACTTAGTGATAGTGGAATAATCTCACTTTCAGCGGTAAGCAAGGGAAATCCATTAGTTAAACAATCAGAACGAATTACTATTAAAAGTGCTCCTCCTGGAGCAAATTGGAGTGTATTATTAAAAACAAGCAGAACTAAGAAACTTATTTCTTCTAAAGGTGATACAAAATTCAATTTAACGGTAATTAATAATGGAAATCGCCAATTAGGAATGGTAAATTTATCTATTAAACATAAATATAACCCTATACAATTTAAAACAACTTTGATTCCAAATCAATTAAATCTACGCAAAATTGGGTCAATTGAAAATGCGAAAGCGATTATAGAACCACGATTAACAGGTCCTGGTAACTATAAATTTGAAATCATTGCGCGTTGGGAAGAAAGAATTTTGTATGCTCAAGACTCAAAACATGTTAAGATTGAGTATAGCCAAAAATCATTCTTCAAAACAAAATATGGATTACTTACTATTGGTTTAGGAGCAGGGATAGTTATTATCGCAATTGTGTTAATTTATCTTATATCTAATTTTTAATTTTTTTTTTGTGATTATTTTGAAACTTGAAATTAAACCACTTCTTTGTTCATATTATTTACCTTGTTTATCGGAATTTAAGAATTGGAAGAAATATCTTGATATCTTCAAATCTAAATATGATAAAATGCACATTTCAGAATCAGATGGAGTAAAAAATGAATTTACTCTTAGATATGATGGATTTGGATTTCTAAAAGGAGAGAATCCACTTCAATTCAGACTTTCAAAAGAAGCTGTAAGAGCCTTAAATATATATTATCAAAATTTCGAATTTAACAGAGAAGAGAAGATTAAAATCATAGCAAAAGAAGAGGAAATCTCAGAATATCAAGTTGACGCTTTTCTGAGGCTATTTGAAAAATATGTACCTAAATCTGATTTCAGATATATTGAAAGTCCTTTTAATTCTCAAATAAAATATTTGAATCTTCCATTAACAATTCAATGGGAAATTACGGGCACATGCAATTTAAAATGTGTTCACTGTTATGCTGACGCAACTGAGAAGACATTGTTGGGAGAACTAACTTCTAAACAAATATTTCATTGGATTGACCAATTTAGTAAATATGGGATTCAAAGTATCCATTTATTAGGAGGGGAACCGTTTATGAGAAAAGATATCTTAGGAATAATTGAAAAAATAACTCAGAAAGATATATTTTGTTATATATCCACAAATGGTACTCTCATAGATGTAGATATCGCCAAAAAACTTTCCAATTATGAAAAATTAGCTATTGATGTGAGTCTAGATGGAACTTGTTCGAAAACTCATGATTCATTTAGAGGAGTAGAGGGAACATATGATAAAGTCCTGAAAACTTTAAAACTTATGAAAAAAAATGAAATTTTGATGAATGTAACTTGTGTTTTAGGGAGGCACAATATCTCTGAAATTGATGAACTCATTGATGTTGCTATTCATAATAATGCTAAACGTATCCAATTCTTAACTTTATCATCCACGGGAAGGGGTGCTATTGCTAGTAAAAAATTGGGATTTCAAGATAGAAAAAAGTCTATAATAAGAGAAGAATTAGTTAAATACATTCTTAATTATTTAGATAAAATATATATAGACGCCCCTTTTCTTGGATTAAGTCCATATACTTTTAGATTATTGGAAATTCTCAATTTTCAAGGATTTGACCAATATTATGATATGTTATTAGGATGCAATGCGGGATTAACTAAAATGGGAATTACACATACAGGAAAGATTATACTTTGTCCTCAAGTTAGGAAAGGATTTGGAAACATCGAAAAATTGGGATTCTTAGAAGGATGGAAAAGTTTGAATCGATATGCCAAGCAAAACCTGATTTGTAAGGTAGAAAATTGTGAATATAAAAAATTTTGTGGTGGAAAATGTAGAATAAAATAATAAGGTATTATTGTATGTGATTATTTACGATATTTATTCAAAATTATTTTCTGTGAAAATTTATGTTCCTTTTTCAAAGTCCATTTAACTGGGCATGATTCTGCTATAGCATCTAAAGCTCGTTCAATTTTGTTCTTGTTTTCGTTCGTATCAATATACCACGTGTAAGTGATATCATAAAAACCAGGTAAACAATCTTTCTTTCTTAGCAATACACTCCTTTTGTCGTATTTTGCCATGACTTTTACATTGACTGAGCGGACATCAAGATTCATAAAGCAGAAATAAAGCATAGCGCTTATTTCTAAACAGTTGGCAAACGCTCCGAGCAAGGTCTGCATGGGATTAGGGGCTTTTGCTGTTCCTCCCAAGTTTTCTGGTTCATCACAATAGAGCTCATATTCACCAATAGAAGCTTTTACACACAAATTGTCTATTTGTTCAGATGTTGCCACCATTTCCTGGATAAATGCAGCATCTCCCTCTTCTGTGTATCCGAGTTTTTTAATCCGTTCAAATCTTTCGAGATACTTTTTTATGGATTGTTGGGATATCAAGTTTTTTCCAGTCATACTATGGTAAATTCAAGATTTCTAATAACTATTAAGCTTGGTTAAGACCAGCAGATAATATTTTATTTCTCAGATTCTGAATATTTTATAATATCCCACGCCATATCGCTTGCTATACCAATCTTGCTCTCAGTCATAGTAAATTCAGCGTCAAAATGAAATTTTAGAAGGTTAATAATCGGTATGAATGCAAACGACACTAAAAATGGCAATTCTAAATCTTTAATCTTCTTTTTTTTTATACCTTCTTGAAACAAATCTGTGATATAACTAAATAATTCAAATTCATTCTCATTAATTCCCTCCATCATAGTAGTCTGTTCAAATTGTTCACGATAGGAGATGAACTGGGGATGCTTTACCGCATATTTGAAGAAATCACGCCAAATTGTTTTAAATCTCTCTTCAATACTCATCTGCTTCTTTAAATTAGAAAGCGCGGCTTTTCCCATTTTTTCCCGAATATCCACATAAATTTTTGTTAATAAATCTTGCTTATCTTCATAATAGATATATATTGTGGCTGGAGACACCCCCGCCTCATCTACTATCTTCGATATTGAAATTCCAGTGAATCCCAACTCATTTACAAGCTTTATAGTTTCATTAATAATCGATTCTTTTTTTTTCGGATCTCGAGTTCTCATTAGATCATTATAATGAACCAAAATATTTAAAAGTGAATGGTCATTTATTTATTCAATAGTGAACGAATATTCACTTATAATAGAATAGTAATATCAATATGAGTTGATAAATAAAAATGAGTAATGAGGTAATAGAATTAGAAAACAGGTTCAAACTAAATCAAATGGATATCTCCGAAAGAATTAGGATTATTAAATTAGAGGATGTAAATTGTTATCTTGTAGAAAGCAAAGATGGATACATATTAATAGATTCAGGTTTACCAAAGAATCGTAAGCAAGTGGAAGAGGCTATATTGGCTGCGGGTTGCTATCCTGGGGATTTGAAATTAATTGTTGTAACGCACGGAGATTCCGACCATGTAGGAAATTGTAAATATCTGAGAGAAAAATTCCAAACAAAAATCGCAATGCATCGAGACGATATAGGGATGGTAGAATTTGGAGATTTTACATATAATCGAGATTTAAATATTATTATTCGTGGGTTTGGAAAATTGATGGCATATGTCCTCAAAGTAAATTTGAGGAAAGAGGATAGATTTACTCCCGATCTATTTCTCGTAGACGGCCAATCTCTATCCGAATATGGCTATGATGCGGATGTTTTCACTATTCCCGGACATTCAAGAGGTTCGATCGGTATTTTAGACAAGGAGGGGAACCTTTTCTGCGGAGATTTATTGGAAAACATCAAAAAACCCATAGAGGCAAAAATGATTGCTGATAAAAAAGCCTATAAAAAGAGCATTGATCGAATTACTGAATTGTCTATAAAGAAAGTTTTCCCAGGACATGGAGAACCCTTTTTTATGGAAGAATTCTAAATTATAATTCACAAAAGAATTGAACCCCGAAAAAGTACTTAAATTTTTTAATTACTTTTTTTATCTATATTTTGTTTTAAAACCCATATACAATCAAATAATTATATTTCCCATTACGAAAAATATGATAAAAGAAGTGCATATTATTCATCGTGATTCTGGTGTTCCCTTAGTCCATGTGGATTTGTTTGACTTGGATGACCATTTGAACGTGCCCTCTGCCATGTTTTCGGGAGCGCTCCAAGGCATCCGTTCATTTTTGCGGGAAGCTAATATCGGTGATTTAACCAAATTTATGACCGAAGAAAACAAGATCGAGGTTAAAATGGAAGAAGGCGTTGTAGTAGCGATAGTTGCTGACAGAAAAGAACCTTCGGATCAAGTCGTAGAGGATATCGCGGATGATCTCGGAGAATTATTCGTTAGGCAATATAAAGGAGATATTAAGGATTTTGACGGAGATATTGCTAAATTTGAACCCTTCATTACAGAAGTCGAAAATTATATACGAGTTATCGAGGAAGAGGGAGCAGAAACAGACCAAGAAATTGAAGTAGATAAATCTATAGCAGGGAAAAAAGCACAAGGAACCTTGAAATCTCATCTCAAGTTATTATTTGAATGGGTAAAAAATCGTTATGAACCCGATGCGGAAATAGATAAAAATGTATTAATTTGTTGTCCTCCTGATAAAGAAGAGCTCTCGGTTGATATTCTTCTTGAAGGCGGCAAACGTAAAATGAATAGAATAGATTCATGGTTAGGAAAAAGGATGGCAAAAGGAGGGATCAGAAACATTGTATTTGTAATAGAATTAGGCCCTTCACACGGTCCTGCACAGATTCGAAAGATATTAGAAAAGGTGTTATATTTGGGAGATCCCGATTATTGCGATGATTCTGAAATTTATCCTTGGTTTCCTTCTGAAATAGCGCTTTTTGGGGCAAATCTCAATAAGGATTCATTTTATGATTTAGAAGATATCATAACGACCTACAAAGGTGAGCACATTATCGTACCATACTATGCAGGTCATATTCACCGTGAACATTCTCCACATCATGCATTTTATAGGTGTAAAATCTCTGGCTGGAGATGGAACCAAAATCCAATTACAATTGATAACGTACCGGTTCAAATTTTCCCTTGATTTTGATAAAAACTCAAAATTTTATATATATTGCTTTTTGGAATTATCTCCCTTCTCTCTCCCTTCAAACGATATTTGTTAATCTTTAAATAGCATTTTTTTATAAAGGGTGATAAAAGAACTCGAAATCTGACATGGAAAAACTCTCCAAGGTAGATTGGATTCTATTAATAAAAAAAGAAATGTGAAAAATTGAAATATTTAAACTGGGATATTTCGCTTTTGAAAGATGAGCACCGAGGTTATTATCAAGGCAGTTGAATAAATGGATAGAACCAACACATTTACAAAAAAGCCCTCGAGTGATGCATTTACCAGTAAATCATATGTATCGTAATAGTAGAAGATGCTGATAAGTATAATTCATAAATTCATCCCAGTATTGAATTTTTTAAAATTTCTATTCTTTAAGGATCGAAATTAGTGATTATTTTCATTTAAAAGTATTTATTTCTTTTCTATTTTAAAACCCTTTAAAAGAATTCGATGAGATGAGATAAAAAAATGGTTTTTTATGAATTTTTACCAGAAGAGAAAATATTCTTAGAAATAAGATCAATAAAGATATCATCATTAGAAAGTAAATGGTCTTGGTTATACAAAAATCCTTGCTTGGCAGATGATTACTTCATTATAGTGATACTTCCTTATTACATTATAAAGTCAAATTTAACTTTTGAGGAATTAAATGCATTAGGATTTAATGCTTTTAGAAATGCCCTCAAGAGAGGAAGATCAAGGGGTCATTTCGAATTTACTTTTAGCCAACTAAGAAAAAAGCATTATAATAAAAAAAAATCATATTTCTTTGAGAGATTTGGGATTGAATTTACAAAAGCATTATTTAATTTTGCAAACTATAATTTATGTGAGCGATTAAAGAATTTTATCTCTAAAAAAGTAATAAGAGATAATAAAAAAAAGTTTAAATTGTTATTCCATCTCTTTGGCGAAATTAAATGTGAGAAATGTGAATCCAATGTTATAGATTTACCAATAATCGATATTCATCATAAAAAAAATAAAAATTATACTTTAAGTGATTATTATAGTGGAAAATGCCATTTAAAAGATTTTGACAACAGTAATCTTTCTCAATTATGCAAAAATCATCACTCCATAGAACAAGTGAAAATACCAAAAATATTTTCAAATATTATTTTCAAAAAGGATTTGTTCGAAATGAATCCAGAACAAGTAGATAGGTTTTTAGACAATGAATTAAAGAAATTCGAAAATTCATATACATTTAACAATTATATTGAAAGTAATTATCTTTCAAAAAAAAAGGAAGTACCAAAAAAAATATTTAGCAAATTCAAATATCAGATAAAAAAATGGATTAAAAAAAGATTTATTTTTAAGTTGCTTTTTAATAGTAAATGCATAAGTTGTGGAAATGATTACCTCACAACACTTGATTTACATCATATTGATACCGAATTGAAATCTGAGGAGGGTTCCTTTTGGCAAGGTATTAGCTCTTTAAATATTAAAGAAATTGTTCAGAAAATTATCGAAGAAAAATGTGTCAGTCTATGTTCTAATTGTCATTACTACCTACATTCAAGTTTTCATTTGGTATGTGATAAAGTATTAAAATCTTTTTACGATGAAGATCAATTAAAACTAATTAAAAAGAAAGCCGAAACCAAATTTGAAGATATCCTAAATAGCTTAAAGAAATTTGAATACCCCACAAAATTAATAGAGGATTCGAAATTTTCATTGGAATTGCCATTCGATAACTACAATAGATGGAGACTTTATCTACTTATTGTTTATTATTATATAAAATTTTTTAGAAGGGAATATATGATTTGTCAAAGATTTATTAAAATTTCAGGTTTTTCATATAGTTATTTCTATAATTCATTATCCAAAAGTCTAATAGAAAGAGGATACCTAAAAATTGTAAAAATGGATAATCTACATCAGAGGCATATGGATCATAAATTTGATAGAGCATATTTAACAGAAAAAGGAAATAAAGAAGTAATAAAAATAATAACGAAATATCATAATTACTCAGAAAAGGTTAAGGAAAGAGTTTATCAATCCCTAATAATCCAATCTCTAATATAAGATTAGGTTATTTATGATGATTATATTCAGAAAGAATTAAAAGAAAAAAGATTTAATTACAGATTAGACGGGGATATTACGCTTTTGAAAAATCAAAATCGATGCGATTATTAAAGCTACAGAATATATGGAAAGAATAAGCATGTTTATAAACAATCCGTCTAGAGAAGCATTTACAAGTAGGTCATAAGTATCAAAGTAATAGAAAATACTGATAAATTTGATATCTCGGATTATTTCCGGAAAGAGCCCATAAAATTGTCCAATTGCATAAAAAAAAATTAATACTCCGAAACTTAATGCCAATGCTTTCTTTCTATTGAAAAGTGTCGAAAAAATGAATCCTGTTACCAATAGAGAGAACAAATGAAGCACTAATAAAACAAATGCTATAGATAATGGTCCGAAATTGACATAATTTGGATCAGTATTAGGGAGTATGAATGGTGCTGAAAACACACTTAACATTGTGAGTCCTGTTATAAATAAAAGGACTATTAGATGTCTTAGCAATTTTGCTGTTACAAATTCCCAACGTTTTATTGGCTTCGAAAGTGTAATTTCGATTGTTTTTTCTTCAATTTCTGTTGGAATATCTTGAGAAGTTTTAAGAAGAAAATATAAACCCATCCACATCCATGCAAAGGAAAACAGATACACATTCATAAAGCTGTTATAGTCACTGATGGATAATTGTCCCCCAACTAAAGATTTAATAGCTTCAGGAAAGTTCTGATAGAATTCTTCTAGATCAGCAAATAATTCTGGATCAAACACAGAAGAAAACCAGAAAAAGAATAAAGCGATACATCCTGAAAAGATTAGAATCCCTGTTTTATTAATAGATAAATCCTTTTTAGCCAACTCAAATACTTTCATTATTTTTCACCCCCATGATAATATTGTAAAAATATGTTTTCTAATGAAGAGTGCTCGACTGTGAAATCTTCGATAAATTCCCCGTCCCATTTCTGTGTACTGATGTTCTCAAGAATTTCTCGACTTTCCTTTGGGGGTATAAGAAATATTACATGATGATTGGAATTATATTTTAATACAGTTTGGGGATATTTTGAGTTTAAAAAAGATAAAAATTCTTCTCTTCCTTTAGAAGTCTTGAAATATATTCCAATTTCCTTCAGACTTTTAGCTTTTAGATCATCAATATTTGAAATTTCGATGATTTTTCCTTTTCTTATTATAGCTACTTGATCACAAAATTTTTCAACCTCTTCAAGAATATGGCTTGATAAAAAGATAGTAGAATTATGTTCTTTTTGGTGTTCAGAGATGATTTTGAAAAGTTCTCTTTTTTTAAGTGGATCTAATGAAGAAGATGGCTCATCCATAATTAAAAGATCAAACTTTCCCATCAGAGCAGAGATTACTCCAACTTTTTGTTTATTCCCTTTACTTAGGTTTCCCATTTTACGTTCTAAGTCTAATTCGAGTCGGTCAGCTAACTCTTTTACATAATTCCAATCAATATCCATATCATAAAGCTTCATAAAATGCTGAAAAAGATCCATCGCATTCATCGTTTTATACAAGCCCAGCTCTCCGGGGAGATATCCGATTTTATTGCGATACTCCACATCATAAACGGGGGTAATTTTTTCCCCTTGTATATGGATTTCCCCATCCTCAGGGTGTAAAAATCCCAAGATACACCGAATGGTAGTGGTCTTTCCAGCTCCATTAGGGCCTAAAAATCCGAATCTTGCACCTTGAGGCACTTCAAAAGAAATTCCGTCAACTGCTTTCACTGATCCCCCGTTGTAATACTTTTTTAAATTTTTTACTTCGATCGAATTCATTCTTATTATCACCTTCACTTCAGATGAAATGAAACTTATTTTTCTAAATTATAATTATCAATTTTCATATATAAGTGTTTTCATTTCATTTGAAATGAAGAATCTTATATACAAAGCTAATGATATATTATATAAGAAAAGAGATTTCAAAAACTAATATTATAAATTATTTTCATGGTTAAATCTAAAGATATTAACATTTTGAATGGTTTAATTCAACAATTAATAGAAGACTACATAGAAAAGGGAATTTATGAAATCGCTGAATTCAAAAAAAAGCTGAGGGAATTAATCTTAAATCCTTTAAGTTTTGACGAGAGAATCCAAAAAATCATAAATCTTGTAGAAAATGAAGAAGAATACCAAGACAATTTTGAATTTCTTTGGCGACAAGTTGAAGATGTATTGAATCGTCAATCTTCAGAAAAAATAAAAAAGAAAGAATTGCAAAAAGAGAAAATTAGAACCTATGAGAAGAAACTTGTAAAGTTTTTGGTTGATATAGGTAAAAGAAAAGGAACTAACGAAACACTTTCAGCTATTATAGCATATCTTCTTATTTATAAACATTTGACTCAATTAGAGCTTAAGAAATTATCAGGATATTCTAGAGGTGCAATCTCAGAGAATCTAAAGATTTTAGTTAATTATGGCTTCGTTCATAAAAAACTCATAGAGGGAACGCGGAAATATGAATATACCATCGGAGAGTCTATGGCCTATGTTGCGAAAAACGTTTCAATTATAAAATCACTAAAAGCTGAAGAACTATTGAAATTTGTTGATAAAAAGATCTCTCAATTGAAAAAAATGGATAATCAAAGCAGAAATGGCCTTGATTTACTATCAAAACGATTAGAAGAAATGAAGGAATTTTGTATCTTATTAGAAAATATTTTGTTTAAAGTAATTTCCTCAAATCAAATTCAATCAATTATGGGAGATAAATTTGAATCAAATTAAGTTTGATCCTCAAATTAGGGAAATTGAAGATGAGGTTGTAAATTATCTTATGCAATCACAGCTATTAATTGGAGAGAAAGGATCGACAGCTCAGATTATATCATATTTTATCACACGAGAGAATCTTACTCAAGCGAAACTTAGGGAATTGACTCTACTTTCACCTGGCACAGTATCTCAAGAAATCAATTATTTACTAGAGCGAAATATTATCAAAGAAAGAGGTCGTCTACCTACAGGTGAATATATTTATTCGATGGATTCTGTTACAGATGGCTTTATTAAATCGTATTTGCATTCAATTAAATATTACCTAAAGTATAAAGATGATTTTAAGGATATGAAAGAAAATATGGAAAAATGTAAAAATCAATTGAAAGATCAAGAAAGATTTGATTCAATTAACCAATTGGTTAATCTTTTTATTAAGATGTTTCCTGTTGTTGAGAAGGTAATTAATATTCTTAAAAGAGAGTTGAAAGATGAGTGATTGAATTTCGTAACTAATAGGTTTAAAAGTTATTATATGCAAAATTAATTTACTTCCATCGATTCTGGTAAAATCCATACCGGAGGATCTTTCTTGAGACCTCTCTCCTTTAATTTATTCAATATCTTTTTGTATTTCTCAAAAAACTCTTCTCCAAGCAAGCAGATCCCTTCATCAATTGAATCTAATATCGAAACCACTCCTTCATAAAACATCCTATCAAATTCAGAGGCTGTGTAGCAAAATGCGTCCAAACCTCTTCCGAGATCAAAATTAAAATTATTATAAATAATTTTTGAGCGACGAGTAAATTTTTTCTCAAAATCTCCTATAAAGATTAAATCAATATCACTTTGAGGCATAGCTTCATTTCGCGCTTGGGAACCAAATAAAATAACACATTCCAAATTTATTTTTCTATTTACACTTTTAATTAAACTATTTAAGGACTTAACCAGTTCTTTATTCATTTTATTCTCTCATCCTATACTTTTTTAATTTTGATTTGTATTAAATTCATTTTTAACAAATTTAATGATCTCTTCTGCTTCCCTTAAAGCTTTTTTTGCATCATTTTTATCATATGCTTCATGAGGAGCAAGTCCAGGTAAAGCATCTGGATATCTTGTTGGAATATACTCTCTATCCAAGCTTAATGCCTCTTTTTCAACAGAATCAATTTCCCGATTCCTAATTTCTGCATATTTCTTAAGTAAATTTAAAATTGAATGACCCCAACCATTTAAACCTTCAGAAAAGAGAAGAGCTTTCACAGCTTTTTCGGATGCTTGCTGTGCTAAAAAAATCACTGTGTTATATCTTTGATTTTCAAATAAGATTTGAGCATTTTTTAGATCCCATTCTGCTTCCTTCAACCAAACTTGAGCTTTCTTCATATAATTGAAATCAATAATCTCTTCGAATAAGTTTTAAAAGTATATTATTATATATTATCTCCCATTTACATTTAAAGCGTGTGGTTTTTTGGTATTAAAACCTTTTGATCAATATCAGTTTAATAGAACCTCAAGTTGATTTTTTGTCTAATGAAAAAGTAATGATTTTTATTGATAATTCCAATATTTTTAAAGGTTTTAGGAGATACAAAATAAAAGCAGACTATGAAAGGCTAAAATCCGTCCTTCTCGGAAATAGAATTTTACAAGATATATTTCTATATGAAGGAATCGTATATCCGATGAGTAATAGGAAGAAAAAATGGTATAACGACCTTAAAAATAACAGTAATTACACAATTAAGGCTAGCTTTGATAAGAGAGTCTCAAGAAAAACCTTTGAGAAGAAAGTTGATGTGAGAATCGCGATCGATATGGTGTCCTTTGCGTACGAAAATAGATATGATACAGCTATTCTGGTTTCTGGAGATGGTGATTTTCTTCCTGTAATCAAAAAAGTGAAGGAACTGAATAAGCGTGTGGAAGTATGGGCTTTTAAGTACTCATTAGCTAATATTATTGAGGAGGAAATAGGAGAAGAGCAAATCTATTATCTAGACGATGTATTAGATAAAATTAGAATGTAATATTTTGGTTTTCTTCTTTGAAAATTTGCATCAGTTTTTTAATATTCTCGTCAATAGCATTTAGAATTTCTCGATATCTTGAACTGGATGTATAATAAGGGTCTTCTATATCCAATGATCCCGAAGCTCCCGTGAATTCTTTTAAAGTATATGTTTTTTTTTGAATTTCCCCAAGTTGGCTGTAGGTATTAATTATCCGAGTTTTATGAGAGCGTTCCATCGTAATGATAAGATCGTGCTTTTTTATTAGATCTCCGCTAACTAACTGGGGAGAAAAATCAGAATGATCTATCTTCATTTTATCTAAAAATTTTCTCGATTCTGGTTGCATATACGAAAATGCGTTGATAAATCCCGCACTCTCAAATTTGATATCAAGACCGGCTTTTTTCGCATAATATTTAGCCAGATATTCGGCTGCTGGGCTCCGTGCCGTATTTCCTGTACATACAAATAATATCTTCGTTATATTCCTCATAATTAGATTCTATTTCAAAGAAAAGAACAAGAGATTAATAATTTAATGCAGAGAAACCATCCCAGAAAATTGCCAAGTAGAATTCGATCTATTTAATATATAAAAACAACTAATGTTAATTGCATTTACATTGGAATAAGTTTTTCAAATGAATATACCACTTTTACTCATAATAATTGGTTTGTTTGTCATCATTTTAGCCAGCTATTCAATAAAAAAAGTGGATTATCTCTCGATTGCCATAATATGCTGCTTGGTGGCAGCAACCCTGACCGCTATATTCACGGATGCTGATTATGAGTTTTTCTTAAATGAAATAGGTTTTCAGGCAATTATAGTAATCTTTTGTATGAATATTATCACCAATCTGGCAACTAAATCGAATATCTTAGAATATTTAGCGATAAAGTTATTCAAAATCTCAAAAGGCAATAATCGCACTTTTTTTTATCTTCTCTGTTTTATTACGACGCTACTTGCCGCAATCATCAGCGATGTGGTTGTCGCAATAATTTTAGCCCCCATCGTGATTCGATTGTGTCGCATATTAAAAATAAAGGCGGGTACGCATCTACTTGGAATGGCGCTTAGTATCAATATTGGTTCGATCCTCACACCCTTCTCGAGCGGGAAAAATATCGTCATTTCTACTACTTATGGATTGGATACCTTGTATTTTGTTCAACATTACTGGATATTTGCCTTTTTTTTATGGTTCATAACTATTTTTATAATGGATAGAATGTTCTTGAAGGAAGAACCTGAGATAGATAGGCAACAAAAAAAATATGTGATCGAGCTCATCAATGGGGAAATCATCATTAAAGACAGGCGTATTTTTTTTCTCAATAGCATTGCGATTATCGTTACCATCGTATTTTTTGTGATAATCCCAGAACTATATTTAGTCGCGCTATTTTCAGCGTTTATCCTAATATTGCTGAATAGAGGATTTACTAAGAAAAAGGCGGGTGAGATTTTACGAGAACTTGAATGGGAAGTGTTATTCTTCTTTATCGCGTTATATATCGTTGTGGCGTGTCTCAAAGCGGCGGGATTTAAAGAAGTGTTACTTTTAGTACCTTTTGAGGTCCTTTCTACCCCCCTTATGGTGATATTATTGTTATTGGTCGTTTCGATTATTAATGCCTTTGTGGCTAATAACCCGACTGCCTTATTTCTGATTCCTTTCATTGATATTCTTATCGGTGTATATGATTTTCCTTCAGTTCCCGTTCTTTTTGCTTTCATATTCGCTATCAATCTTGGGGGTAATTTCCTACCATCTGGTTGTACGTGCAACGTTTTTCTCTTGAATACCGCACAAGAAAATAATGTGGAAAATTTAGATTATCGACGCTTTTTAATTGTTGGTGCGGCGATGACAGGATTCCATTTGCTCCTTACCATGGGGTATTTATTTATTATATCCTTTTTCTATATCTGAATTGAATTAATATAGAGATTGAAAAAAGAATTGATAAAAAGAATGAAAATTATTTTTCTGAATTAATTTCGATGATTTTCTCAATGGATTTAATAACTCCTTGCTCAACGGTTTTGATGATTTGTTCATATTCTCCAGGTGTTAAATTTACGGGATCTTCTATGTCAAAATCCCCCTCTTCTCCTGCAAATTCTAAGAGCAAGTGTGCCTTATCCATTAAATTATCAACATCTTTAAATTTCCGTCGCAGACGCTTCAAATGACGGCTCTGCATGGCAAGAATTAAGTCTTGTTTATCTAACAAATCTTTATCCATTATCTTTCCCTTAAAATCACTGAAATCAATATCCCAATTGTCCTTTAGATATTGCTTCGTCTCTGGTTGTGCGGTTTTATATACATTAAAAAACCCCGCTGAATCAAAGGACACGTCGTGCAACTCCTCAATACATTTGTCTCTTTTTAATGCCTTTGCGATTCCTTCCGCGGCGGGACTTCTTGCCGTATTTCCGAAGCAAATAAAGAGTACATTCCTAATTTTATCTCCCATAGTACCTCGTGGTAAAAAATATTTGATGTAAAATAATTTTATTTGTTTATAGGATATGTGGAATTGTAAATTCCATTTTTTGACACCTAATTATTCTTATGATTTTAGATATTTAAAGACAAAGAAAGAGAAATTGAGGTTTCTGTTCCTGACAAAAGACATAATTT